>JAYVQZ010000270.1:0-7167 GCA_043776735.1 Deltaproteobacteria bacterium
CTTTATTCCCCAACCTTATGAGGACTTTCAAGGTCCGGCGAAATTCCTGGTGACTTTGGAGACCCGTGAGCTGGGGGGACGCACCATCACCGCGCAAAAAGAGTTTCTTGCCGGTGAGAAAGCGTTCCAAATTCGAGCAGAATCCACGCTGGGATTTTTTTCAGAAAATGAGCCTGCCCAATTTGAAGTTTCTTTAGAAGGGCTTAACGGCGAAAAAAATGCTGGCCAGATCGACTACTCCCTTTATACCATAAAGGCTCCTCCCCATAGCCTGTCTAAAAAAGGAAACAACAGTGACGAAGGAGGTGAGGAGGAAGACGCGCCTGCGTCCCCACCGCGTACCCAGAGCAGTTCGCTGGAGTCTTGGTTGGATCAAGCAACTAACGACAAGCTCGTGCTGGAAGGACGAATAAAGACGGATGCCAGCACGACCCCCCTTCTTCTTAAGCCAGTTCCTCCTGGGATCTACCGCTTGACCCTCGCGGCGAAAGACACCTGGGGAGGAGTGACCGAATCCAAGAGGATGATCGTTGTGACCTCCTCTACAGGCGCTTTAGTTACCCCTATGAAACCGCAGGAAATGACTCTAGCTCTAAAAAAGGAAGTCACCGTCGGCAGCACCATTGACGTACTTCTGGGAAGTGGTGAAGGAAGCGGGCCTAACTTTGTCGAACTGTGGCAAGGCAAAAATCTCATTGCCCTCTCTCGCCTGGGCTCGGGAATTCAAAAATACTCTGTAAACGTGGAGGAAAAACACCGGGGCGGAGTCACAGTCCGCTGGTTTAGCCTTTGGGCAAACCAGCTCTATCAGGGTGCTTTGAGTATTGATGTCCCCTGGTCGAACAAAGTTCTCTCTTTAAAGGGAACTCTCCCCTCGCTTACCGAACCTGGCAAAGAGATTGATCTAACCCTTGAGGCCCAAGAGGCCTCGAAAAAGCCCATCGAAGGAGAAGGTATCCTTCGGGTAACCGATAGGGCCCTTGAGTACTACGCGCAGAACGAAAAGTTGGGTTCAGCCACTCTTTTTCCAAGTGAGTCGGGCCCCGAAGCCTGGCGCAACAGCCAATTTTTTGCACAGCCCAGTTGGTTTCCCGCCTCCGCAGGTTGGCTTGAAAAGCGCTTAGGGATTCGTCCCCAAAGCCAACTCATTAGAGAGAGACGGGAACCCCGTTTTTCCTTTGAAGAGGGACGAGAGCAGATAGGCAGTTCCTCGTTTGGCGGACACCTGCCCCGAATGCGAGGGGCTCGCGGCAACGAGGAGATGCAGATGATGGCCGACTCCGAAGGCGGGACAGCACAGAACACTGCCGCTCCTATGGCAAAAGCTGCCGTACAGGCCGCCACCCCACAGGCGCCAGCTCCCGTCATCCGCAAAGATTTTAGCGAAACTGCAGCTTTTGTCCCCCACCTCGAATTTTCAAACGGGCGGGCACAAACAAAGATCCGATTCCCCGACTCCCTGACTAGCTGGAAGGCTGAGGTTTTTGTAACGACGGCCGATGGCAAGGTGGGATACCTGTCTAACAACACCACCTCCCAACGTCCGCTTATGGTTGAGTTGGCTCAATCTCGCTTCTTACGGGAAGGGGATAAGGCGCAATTTCGCGCCATTCTCTACAACAATACCGACGCCAGTATCAAGGGGACGGCCACATTCCGCTTGCAACGGTTTTTGGGCGAGTCCAAAGCGATACAACAAAACCACTGGCCTGTTGAACTGATGCCTCACTCCCAACAGTCGGTTCCCATACCTGTCGACGGTTCCCTAACCATTGGAGATTACCAGCTTGAGCTCCTATTTAAATCCGGATCGTTTTCTGACGGGGTGAGAAAAGAGATCTCCGTTCTCCCCTCTCGCCAGGTTCTCGTAGCCTCTCAAGTGGCACTCCTAGAGGGTGATAAAAAAGTTACCCTCTCCACTCAAAAGTTGCCCAAAGACAGCACGTTAAAATCATCGACTCTAGCGATAGATCCCAATCTAATCGTCTCAGTGCTTAGCGCATTGCCACGTTTAAGCACTCCACCCGCATTCTGTTTGGATGCCCTACTCAATCGCTACGTGCCCCTGGAAGCGGTGAAAAAGTTATTCGTCGATTTCCCTGAAATCCGCAAAGTAGCTGACGCCATCGGAGCCAATCAAGAACCCAGGCAGGCTTGGGATCTAAAAGATCCTAGACGCCTTCTCTCCGCGCTTGAATCCCCCTGGGCACTAGACGCCGAGGGTTCCGCGTCCTCTCAAGGAGCCGATTTACTCAATCCCAAAATTGTCGAGGAACTTTCTCTGGCTACAAGGAAAGAGATTCCCACATTTCAAAAAGAGGACGGCGCATTTAGTTGGTTTCCTGGAGGACCAAGCGATCTCTATATGACCCTTACCGCGTTAGCCACCTTTGTGGAGGGGGAGGATCTCGGCGTCCCGTTTGACATCTCTGTCCAGAAAAAGGCCGCGGCCTACGTCATCAACAAGCTCCATGACAGAGAAAAAAACAGTGAGCTTCGCCTTACCTCCAAACTCTATGCAGCCTTTGTTATTGCTGCGCTCTCGGAAAAGTATGAGTGGGCAAAAAACTATCACGCCACGGTCTCAGGATGGCTTGGCGAAGCCGAAAAATTCCGGGCCATGCTTACGCCTCTGGGAAGAGCCTATGCAGCTCGCGCCTACTTTCACATCGGAAACAAAACAAAAGCAGACGAACATTTGGGACGTCTGCTAAGTGATGCGGTGGATGACCCCATCGCCGGCCTCTCCTGGAAACTAGAAGAGCTTTCTTGGCTCTGGTACCACGACTCGTTGGAGAAGCACCTCTTCGTACTCAGAACGCTACTTAAAGTAAAACCGACGGACCCCAAAATCGGCAGTCTCATCCGCGGGCTGTTTTGGCAGAAAAAAGGCAATCAGTGGAAATCTCCTCGCCACTCGGCCCAAGCGATTTTTGCTATGGTGACCTACCTTAGGCAGCAGGGAGCTTTTACAAAACCAGTGCAAGCCACTTGGAATTGGGCGGGAAAGTCAGGGGAAAAAAATTGGGCCCCACTGGATGCCAATGAGTCGGCCCTTATTATCACCGAAAAAGATCCCAGCGCCGCTTCGCTGACCGCCCAAGTGGATAAAAAGGGAGCTGGACTGATGGTGGCCTCGCTCACCACCCTTTTTGAAACCGGGAAAGTGGATGAAAACCAAGGTCAGCTCCTTGATCTCAAACGAGTCTTCTATCGGAGAGAAAAGAAAAAGGGACAGGACGTTTTACATCCCCTAAAAACCGGTGACTCCGTCACGGTCGGCGATATTGTTGAAGAGGAGATCACACTGAAATCGCGCAGCCAGTTTGAGTACCTCCACCTCAAGTCACCCCGAGGGGCAGGCTTTGAACCAGAAGAAAAAATTTCCGGTTGGAAATGGGATGGGGTGAGCCGCTACCAGGAGATCCGCGATTCCTTGGATCAGATTTTTATTTCCTGGATGCCCAATGGCACCTACCGCTTTCGGTTTCCTTTGCGCGCCTCAACCGTAGGCAAGTTCCATTTGCAAAGTGCGCTGGTCCAATCGCTCTATTCTCCCGATGTCAGCGCCTACACGGGATCCACTGAGCTAACAGTGAAAGAGGCGGTGAAATAAATTTGAAATAGGTTCTTTAAGAAGGCTTAAACCATTTGAATTATTAGCAAACCGGGCTCAATTGACTCTGCGCGCGAAGCCAGGCATAAGGCTAAGTGATGAATATGTGGTTGGGTTTTTTAATAGTCGTAATTTTTTCAAACTCACTAAACGCCATGAGCGTGATGCCGGAGCTTTATACCGAGCAGGCGTATATGGCCAGAGAGAGTGTGGCTAGCCAGTCCACGCGTTTCCGATTATTTGAATCCTCGCAAGAGAGACTTCGGCCCTATCTCACCGCAGGCAGCGAAATGATGACCTCCGGATTGGGGAACACCGCATTAGATGCCGGTGGCTCTTATGCCTATGGCGGCGTAGGCATTCGGCTTGGCCGCGGCCCGTTTCAATGGCTTAACGAAGTGCGCGCACGAGCCTTCTATGTCAACAGACCCCACCCGCTAAATACGCAAGAGAACTTCGACGTAAGAAGCCTCATCGTTCTGGCTCACATGCTAGAGGCCCCTTTGGCTGGGGGTTCTCAGTTCGCATTTCTCTTTGAACCGTATTTTGAATTGCTCTATACGTCCGCTGATTTTAGCAACGTCATCAGCTCCGGCTATCTGCGCACTGGCGTTCGCTACCGTTTAGACAAAGCCGTTAACCTGGACTTTTTTTTAGAACCTTACGCTACATTTGATAGGGTACGTCACTTCTATAATAACCGTGCCGACATCAAGCCGACACTCCGGCTTCAGGCGAATTCGGGAGCTGTCTCGGGATCCCTTTTGGTTTCCTACCTCTGGAATAAATATTTTGACCGCGGCGATTTTGACGCCAATCCATATCGTTTACGCAATGAAGGCGTGCGAATCCTCGCCGTAGTCGGCGCAACATTCTAAGGATCCTTTAAGGATCTCCACTGGAGGCGATAGCCATGAAAAAAAAGGCGCTTGTTGTTTTTGGTACCCGTCCAGAAGGAATCAAAATGGCGCCGGTAATAAAAGCGCTGGAAAAGTCACAAAATCTCGAAGCCGTGGCCTGTTCCACCGGCCAACACCGAGGAATGCTCGACCAGGTCCTTGAATTTTTCCAAATAAAGCCGGTCTACGATCTTAATCTGATGGCGGCCAATCAGACTCTACTCCACATCACAGTGGAAGTGCTCTTGCGCCTTCAAAAAATATTTGACGAAGTGAAGCCTGCGGTGGTTTTGGTCCAAGGCGACACCACCACTACCATGGCCGCAGCCCTTGCTGCTTTCTATGCTCGCATTCCCATTGGGCACATCGAGGCTGGGCTTCGGACTTGGAGAAAAGACTCCCCATTTCCTGAAGAGGCCAACCGGCGCATTGTATCGCCATTGGCCGACTTTCATTTTGCTCCCACACAGCAAGCGCTCGATAATGTGGTGAGCGAAGGCATTCCACCCAAGGACTGCTTTCTCACGGGAAATACCAGTATTGACGCTTTACTGTGGGCAGCTTCCCAAAAGTTAGATTTTCCGGAATTGGAAGAGTATTTTCACGGTAAGAAATTAATTCTTCTCACCGCTCATCGCAGGGAGAGTTTTGGCGAGCCGTTGCGCCAAATATTCACCGCAATCAAACAGTTTTGTGTGCGACATCCTGAATATCACATCCTCTATCCCGTCCACCTAAATCCCAATGTAAAAGGGCCCGCCGATGAGATTCTAAAAGGGGTCAATAACATTACCCTGATGCCGCCGGTGCCCTACCGAGAACTCGTCTTTTTATTGAAGCGCTGCGAACTGGTGCTCACCGATTCTGGTGGCATTCAGGAAGAGGCACCGACACTTGGTAAACCGGTATTGGTGCTTAGAGAAACCACGGAACGCCCCGAGGCGGTCACCAGTGGCTGCGCTCGTTTGGTGGGGCAGGACCCCAAAAAGATTCTGGATAGTTTGGAAGAGCTTGTCGCTGACAATTCTGCGCTCTACCGATCGATGTCGCAGGCTAAAAACCCCTTCGGCGACGGGCATGCAGCAGAAATGATTATTCGCATCCTAGAAGAACGATTATGATTCCACCGCTTTACTGATTTCCCCTTGTGGAAAATTAGAAAATCCTTAAACTGCAATCTCTTATGGAATTGATTGCACCTGTATTATTAGTCGCTGCCGTCGTGGTTGCCGCCGTTTTGGCGACTCGCGTTCTGTGGTTTGTGATCAAGATCGTTGTCGTGCTCGCCATTGCCTGGCTCTTGATGTCGTGGATCCGCCCTGACCTTTTGCCTGAGCTCCCCATCAAGACAGCAAAACGGCCGAAAATTGTCACCGTGCTCTCAGCACGATGACCAGCCTCATGACCGAAATTTAAAATTAGGCGGCTTTCTTATCGAATGTGGTGAGCACGGCCATTAATCGCTCGCGATTTTTCAATGCGAAGCTATCCTTACCCTTAAACTCAAGAACGTCGAGGGAAGCCAAATGGGAAAGGATCGCTACAAGGCGTTCCCGGTCGATATCGAGGTAGTGGTACAGCATGGCCAATGGAAACTCCGTCGGAACACTCTCGCTTTTGGGAGTACCAAACTGAGTGCGCGACCAGTAGCTGAGCACGGAGACTACGCGGCGGAGCGGATCGATAGGCCGCAAGGCTCCGATTAAAAAATTTGCGCTATCCTGGCGACGAAGAAATCCTGCCACCATAAAAAAGACCACTTCACTCATGAGGGAAGGACATTCCTTTTGCCAGAGCAAAAATGTTTTTCGACTCACTTCAAGAAGCTGGCACCGAGCCACCGCTTCTACACCAAATCGCCTTTGATAGGATCCTTCGTGCACAAGCGCCTTCTCGCCAATCACTTCTCCGGGCCCCATCGATGGCTCATTATAAACCCAGTCATCCCCTTCCCCGGTCAGTCGCATTTTTCCGTCCAACAGTAAAAAGGCGCTGTCGGCGGCTTCCCCCTGTTCAAAGAGGACTTCACCTTTATCCAAAACGATCAAGGAACTAGCGACCGAGGGAAGCGTTAAAAAAGCATGAAAGTACTTCATACCTATCGTTTCGGCAGATAAACCGGGGAACTCAAATGCCCCGATTTGTTAGAGAAGCGGTTTGGGAAATTTCACTTAATCAACCAGGTTGTAGGCAGAATCATTAAAGGACTCCCCACTCCCAGTGAGGCAGTGGGGAATTCAAAAACTGATTTAGTTCGTTTTCACTAATCCAACACAATTTGCCAGATGGCAATAACGGTAAGCGTCGCGCCGAGTTCCTGGGTGAACCGTTTTACAAGCATCTTGAGCAGAAGCAATGGCGTCTGCTTTAGTGGCCCCTGTTCCCCCATGGCCGACAAACGTATATTCCACTCCGCCAATGGTTGCGGTTGCATAATCGGTAGAGGTCGCACCTCCGTAAGCTCCTTCCATCACATCGACAGGGCCTCCTACGATACCTTGCGACCAACAGGCAAATTGCGGAACCGGAGGAAGAATAACTGGGACTGGCGACGGAGTTTGTGTTTGGGTCGGTGCTACTGCAACGGGAGTTGGGGTCGCTGCTATTACCGAAACGGGCACAGTGGTAGTCGTTGGAACAGAAGTTGACCCA
>JAYVQZ010000271.1:0-7133 GCA_043776735.1 Deltaproteobacteria bacterium
GTTTGGCAAGCTTCCAGGCCGTGGAATCATTTTCGCGACACCCTGCTACAAAGAACAGATCCAGGTCGCGCATTTTTAGCGGCTTTTTAAAATAGACATGATCGAGAATGGTGCGCGAGCTCCCTCCGGCAATCCATACGGTACCGAAACCAAACTCATTGTTTCCCAAAGTCTGAATCCGATAAATCCAATGGGACAGTTTTAAGAGTTCTGTCGAGGGGCGAAATACAACTCGTCGGATTTTGGGTAGCAGCGCCGTTTTTTGTGACGCTTTGTTTAAAAGTCCCACTGGAAGTGTCCGGGGGATTTGGTGAGCTTCAGCTCTTGGTGTGGTTGGCATGTCCAACATAGTGACCTCTTCGTTATTTATTGGAAGAGAGCTAGAGCAAGTCGTATGCCACTGCGTTTGAACGTAGAGTGGGTTGTTTTTATGGTGCCAAAACGGGGAATTATCGCTGTGCGGCGCCAATAGTAGACTGGTAGCCTGGTGCGCAATAGGCGAACATGGGGAGTTATGGAAAATCAGACTTTTTTAAATGGCGCTCTTATCTATCTCACGGCGGCAGTTTTTGCGGTGCCGATAGCCAAGGCTTTAGGGCTGGGTGCAGTGCTCGGTTACCTGGTTGCCGGATCAATTTTGGGTCCTTGGGGACTTAAGCTGGTAGGCGACCCTCAGGGCATCGGCCATTTTGCGGAACTCGGCGTGGTCTTCTTGATGTTTGTTATCGGTCTGGAGCTCAAACCAAGCCGGTTGTGGTCATTACGAAAAGCTGTCTTTGGAATGGGTGCCGTCCAGGTCGGAATCTCGGCTTTGATCCTTGGGGGGGGCGCCTATTATTTGGGGCTGCCTCCATTGGCCGCAACAATTGTGGGGGTCGGGTTATCTCTCTCTTCCACGGCCTTTGCGATGCAACTACTTGAGGAAAAGAATCAGCTCAAGACGCCCCATGGCCAAAGCGCCTTTGCCATTCTCCTTTTTCAAGATCTTGCAGTGATCCCCCTCTTAGCGATAATTCCACTGCTCGCAAAGAACGCGGCCAGTCCAGAAATGGCTCCTCCGTTGGTCATCGCGGCAGTGATTTTGAGCATTACTTTTGGAGGACGTTTCGTTCTTAAACCGCTTTTCCGCGTGATTGCGCGGGCTCGGGCCAAGGAGATTTTCACCGCCGCTTCCCTACTCCTTGTTTTGGGTATTGCTCTATTGATGAGAACCATCGGTCTCTCCATGGCCCTTGGGGCATTTCTAGCTGGGGTGATCCTGGCGGATTCCGAGTACCGTCACGAACTTGAGGCGGACATCGAACCATTTAAGGGGCTGTTGCTCGGCCTTTTTTTTATGTCGGTGGGAATGACGGTGGACTATGGGCTGTTGGCCGATCATGCAGGAATGGTTGTCCTAGGAGTCATTGCGTTGCTCGTTATAAAGGGTGCCGTCATTATTGCCCTTAGTCGAATGGCCAAGCTCGGGGCCGAATCCTCGATCAATATGGCAGTAACGATTTCTCAAGGCGGAGAGTTTGCCTTTGTCCTTTTTGGAATCGCAGCCGCAGCGGGATTGCTATCGGCCACAACGGCTGGGTTGTTAGTTTTGGTGGTCACCCTCTCAATGGCGATCACTCCACTTCTCGTTCTGATCAATGAAAGAGTTGTTGTGCCGCGACTTTGCCCAGTGGGCCGGCGCGAGTTTGATGAGATCAAGAACGAAAAGTATCCGGTGCTTATTGCCGGTTATGGCCGAATGGGCCAAATCCCAGCGCGAGTGTTAACCACAAAAGGGTTTGATTTTACCGCCCTAGAACACGATCCCGAGCATGTGAGCGTGGTTCTAAAATACGGAGTGAAGATCTACTACGGAGATGCTTCACGAATTGATCTATTGGAAGCGGCCGGGGCTAAGACAGCTAAGATTTTTATCCTGGCCATCGATGATGTGGACTCATCGCTTCGGACGGCAGAGATCGTCCGCCACCGCTTTCCTCATTTAAAGATTTTTGCGCGGGCCAGGAATCGGACGCATGCTCATCAGTTAATGGATCTTGGCATCACACTTATCTACCGGGAAACTTTTGCGACGAGTTTAGAGCTCACCAGGGATGTGCTCCGAGAACTAGGGGAAACCACAGAACAGGCGGCAGAAACCATTCGGCGCTTTCGCGAGCATGACGAAAAGTTTCTTGCGGAACAGCACAAAGTTCATAAAAATGAGCAGGAGCTGATTAATTTTTCAAAGCGATCCACAGAACAGCTGATGGAGCTTTTTCGAACGGATAAGGTCTAGCCCAGACTAATTTACATCTTTCATGCGTGGGCCAGGGCCGTTGCTGATATCGCGAACCACCACAACGCGCCGCCCTCCCTGCGTCTGGAAAGAGAGGCTCATCAGCCAAGAGACTGTGCTTACGAGCAGCGAAGAAAAGAAGGCGGCCGTAAAAGACCCCACATGAAAACCTGAGACCAAGACTCCAACCCATTTAAAAAGAACGGCGTTAATCACTAGTAGGAAAAAGCCAAGCGTCAGCACCGTGAGTGGCAAGGTGAAGAGAATAAGAATGGGCTTTAAAAGGGCGTTGAAAATTCCCAGAACCGCCGCTGCGGCCAGGGCGGCACTAAAGCCGTCTACGGTAACCCCGGAAATAAGATTGGGGATTGCTAGGATAGTAAGTGAAGTGATCAGCCAATGGATAAGTAATCTCATGGGTAGGTCATTAGCAGGAATCCAAGAAAATGCCACCAGTTCCAAACTGGAATCATCGCAAAGGACCCTCTTAAGCCTATTTCACGGCTAAAAGGCGATGGCACGAGAGTTGCTCATGTCGCCGTCCAGAAACAATTTTTTCTGGAGGAAAAAATGAAATCAAATCTATTAGGAAGTCTGGTTCTTGTTGCTCTAACCTCATTTTCAGCTTTTGGAATTGTACGTCCCGGTTGGGAACGTCCGATTAAAAAGGCTCAGCTCGAGCAGATTGAGGGTGACGGTCGCTATCCTCGTCCTAGCGAACTTACTATGAACAAACAGGATGGTGCCCCTAAGGCAACGAGCTTCACTCTGGTGGACGACACCGGCATTCGTTGCATCACCACACCTTGCCCTAGTTCGAAAACGACGGAATTTAGCGTCACTCAGGTGACTACGCTACCTCACGGAAGCGTTAAGTACGTTGCCACATCGGCTCGTCGTCTCATCATGGGAATTATTGCACCGGTTCCGGGACATCAAACTCCGGTTCGTACTATCGAAGTGCTCGACCACAGCAACAACAATATTGCTCGCCACAAGTACCAATGGGTGTTGAGCTATACCACGTTGATGGGTCACTTCCAGTACGGCGGAAATCCTGAAGGTGTCATGACTATTCAAGGCGTAAACCCGTAATTGGGTAAATGCGAGGGAGGAAGGGCCCGGTTGGGGACCTTCCTCCCTTTTTTTCTTGTCTAAATTCTTACTGATTAGGTTTCTCTAGAGGTTGTGTGGCACCATCTCTGAAAGTTCTGCTAAAACCACGTTGGCTATCTCTCGTATCCCACGGTTTCCGCCGTTACGGGCAAGCTTTTGCAATTCGCTCAGCGCCTTTTTTTTGAGTTCCCTGTCTGTAGCAGTGATTGAGCTTAAGAAACTTTTTTCGATAATCCATCTTTTTAATAGAGTGACCGACTCGAGCCACAGGTCCGCGGTTTGGATGGAATGGGGCCAGAGCTTAAGCTGCATCATGACGTTTCGATAGGCCTTAAGAGAGGACGTTCTTGCCAGTCCCCGCATTAGAATGCGTATAGCTTTGAATTCAAAATCTACCGACGCACCGGAACGTAAGACTGAGATTGCAGAGCGCCAGCGTATGACCGGATCCCAATGGGAGAGGTTTTTTTCTAACAGTGTTTGGATGTCGGCTGGTTTGCAGGAGAGATCGAAATAGAGAGCAAGCTCGGTCAGCGTTCGAGCATCTTTGACTCCCGCATCGATGATCAATCGCCCCCCATGCTTTTTGGCGTAATGGTGCCGGGGAATTAGCCCCACCAATTTTGTGGCCAGGGGATCCGTACATACAAAACGTAACGGGGAATGGTGCTCACCGAGGATATAGGAATTCGATAGGCGAACAGAATCCAGCACCCTCGCATTGTTCAATGTGTTGCTATCGCTAATGAGAATTCCTTTGTAGCTCCAGCCTTTTTGTCGGGTAGCCTCTTTGAGATACGCCAAATAGAGAGGAAGCACGTTTCCATTCTCTGTGCCCAATTTTTCTACCGTGATGAGGGAACGTAACACGGGGGCGCCAAAGTCCATTGACGCCAGAGTTCGGTGATTTACTCTATCCATTACCGGTACAAGATGCACGTACCCCAGATAGGCGTTTGCGGTGACGCTGTTTCCCGAAGTATCGCTTTTTTCAACGTGAATTAGTTTTGCGCCGTATATGGCAATGGTTGCCCAACGCTCTGGTGTGGTGCTGTCTAGATGTTTCACGGTCCCGCCGATGCATTCGCCTAGGGCGATGCCCTTCCAGATTCCATGAAACTGGCGTGGAACCTCCGTAAAAACGTAGGCAAACTGTGCCAGACGATTGATGGGGACCAATTTTCCTTTGATGTTGGAATGCATTTCACGGGGAAAAACGTTTAGGTCTTGCAGTAACCGATGGGGGGCCGGTAGCAGGCGCTTAATATGGCTCAGCACCCCACTCGCCCGTTTTGCAGAAGTCGCGGGCAAAAAAATTCGAGGATACTGTCGAAGCTCCCGGAATAAATCGATGATCAAATCCGCGTTGTTACTGCAAAGAACGTCGTTAATGGGAATGCTTGTGATTTGGCGATACAACAAATAGGAAGCGACCGAGATTAGTTTTTTATCTCTTCTCAATCCGTCATAAAAAGCGTTCTGTTGTCTGATTTTGGAATCCCTGTCCAAAAAAGCCGCATTTCGCTCAAAGTTTTCTACCGCCTCCTCAGCGTCTTTGATCGCAGTATCGATGTAGCTAATCTGCTCTAATTCCGTTCGACCCGATCGGATTTCGTTGGATTCGGCGACCAGTTTGGCAAGCCAATGGGAAAGCCATTTATCCCATAGCCTCCGATTGACCAGACGGCTCGTGGTTTTGACCGTGGGGGAAATTTTAATAGGAATCTCAGTGGCGTTTGTCTTCCAGAGCCGGTTTTTTAGTTCAGGGAGAATGGCGATTACGATCTTGGTTTGTTCTAAGATCTCTTCAAAAGACGCGCGGTGAAAATTATTGGCGCCAAAATATTTCTGAGCAGTTTGGAAATAGTCTTCTATAGCCGCTGGATTATTTAGAAAAGCGTCCAGTGTGGCGAAGGGCTCGACGATTGCCTCTAGCGCGCTCAATCCAAACTGTGCTGAATTGAGATTCCATGTGGCAATTGTTTGTGCGCTAGCTTTATGCATCGCCGCCTTGGGATAGCGTTCAGTAGGCTCAGTTTTGGGCCGTTACCTAGTTTACTAGAATTCCTCTAGGCTTATCGACGGATTGGGGGCGCGTTGTTAGGGCTGTGCGTTAAAGGCCAAGCCTAGGGCGTTATTGAAGATGTATAGCGAAGCAGTGTTCTGTGCCATCTTGATCCGTCACAAAGATAGTCATTACGGTGTTGTGGGTCGCCTTTGGTGTTTTAAAGACTCGCCAAAGTAGAGCTGCGCCATCGGGAACCTGAATGGGAAATGTCGGCGGGGTTTGGAGTTCAAAAGCTTGGGTGTCAAAGGTGACTCTAGTTATTTTCGCTGAGCGGTTTGGAATTTTAGAAATGCTCAACGGCAGGCCGCCGGTACCAACCGTGAGAGAACTGTTGTTTGCAACTGAGTTGGCGCCGGTAGTGACTAACAACAATGCGCTTTGAAAAACAAAGGTTCCATTTACGAACGCCTTCCAAACGGCGGATTGTCCAGTGCGGTTCTCTTGTATCATAAAATTTAAGGGGACTTGTTGATTCCCCATCTGCGCAACGCAATTAATTGGTGGGACAATGGTTAGTATTGCAACGTGAGACTGGTTAGGGGCAATCACTACGCCCTGTCCTCCGTCCTGAAGATCGATAGTAACCGAAGCGTCGTCGCAAGCTCCTGGAAAATGCATTGGTGACTGCGATAAAATACTTAGCGAGGAGGCGTCCAGAATGAGATCGGCGTCGCCTACATTAAAAAGACTTAGCTCGAATACGGTGGCAGCGGTGATGAGGCTAGGTAGATGAAAATTGGGGGGAACGATGGGGTAGGGGGGAAAGCTCGGCTCCCCTCCTACCTCGTGCGGCACGATCGCTAGACAGGGTTTGGGTTCAGGTTTAAAGATTCCAAACCCAACTTCGTAGACAGGCTCATTGACGTCCTGACTTAGAAACTTCGCGTGGGCATAGTAGGAATGATTTATCGCCGCCGACTGTTTCAAAACCAGATTTACGTTCAGGCTTTGCCCAGGGGCAATTGAGACAGGGAACAGCGAAGGATTTTCCCAGCCAAAATTTTGTCCGTCATCCAATAGGATGTCGGCTCTATCGATTTGTAACGGGGCTTGGCCAAGGTTTTTGATGACAAGGGGCACCTTGGAGTCGAACGGCTTCTCGCAGATCCCTTGGAAGGGTGGGCTAGAACCCAGGGCCATGCTTACATTTGGGCCCTCGGTAGGCAAATTTGCGTAGTTGAATGCTTCATACCCGTGATCCCAAATTGAAATCTCCCCCGAGTTTCGAACTGCATTGCCTTTTACTCGCAAAGCCGTGCCGTGACCACGAGTGCTATAAACTTCAACCGTGGCTTCTCGGTTGCTTCCTTCGGTAACGGGGGCAAACTGAATTTTAAAAGTCAGATACTTATTGTATTCGAGCTTGGCGGGAAGCTGAATTCCCACCACTTGGAAATCCTCCAGATTTCTACCGTTGACGGAAATTTTGTTAATTTCAATCGTATCTCCCTCTACTGAGCCAAACAGATAAAAAGGTTGGCTTAAGGAAGGGGCACTGCCGGGAACTGCCCAGTTTAGATCGAAGGTGAACAAACTTCGAAGATCGGGATTTCCATCTTTTCCGATCTTGGTCAAATCGGAAGTGGTGGCCAGGCGAAATCCAGGATCCGTATATCCAGTGAAGGGGCGTCCATCGCCTTCGATGTGGCTACTGCAACCGGGAAAGCCAAC
>JAYVQZ010000272.1:0-26727 GCA_043776735.1 Deltaproteobacteria bacterium
CACCCAAATGAATGATGCGGCCGGTGGGGGTCCAAAGCGGGACATGACGGAGATCATCGGCCGATTGTAGTTGGCGTGGCATCTGCACGTTTAAAGTGCTGGTGCCAACGGTTATAGACCCTCCCGCGCGTCCCCCCAGGGAGGACGCGATCGCCTGATCGACGTCGCGAGGAAACAGGCCAAGAGCAGCAAGAGTGCTGGGATTAAACTCCACCCTCACCTCTTTACTAGAGGGATTCCAAAGAACGGGATCTTGAGCGTCCGGGACATTTGCTATTTTCGGACCGATGAGCGGTTCTAAATAGTCGTAGAGATCGTCGAGATCTCGAGTGTCGCTGTAGAAGCTAAGAGCAAAAAAACCAGAGTTCTCATTGTTAAGCCAAAGCCGTAACCCATCGCGAGATTCCTCAGGGAGACGAGCAACATACCCATTTACCAGCGTTTGAACCTCTTTTAAGGCGGCATTAGGAAATACGCCCCAACGAAAATGTACATTGAAGTTGGCATTGCTGACGCCGTAGGTGGCTTCAATGCGTTCCACTTCCACTTTGTCCGTCGTGATACCCCGAATCTGACTTTCCAAATTCTTTCCATAGGAATTTAGAAACTCGTCGGCGGTCATATTGCCGTAAGGAATAGTAAAAAAGACTTCGGGCTTTGAGCTGTTGGGAAAAAGTGAGACCGGCAGGCGATAGCCAGCAAAAAGCCCGGCCAACGCCAGGGCTCCTAATAGCAGATAGACACGAAGTGGAGAGGAGTAGAGCTTGTTCAAGGCCGGGGTTCCTCAGAGGTTTGAACTTTGACCACCTCACCCTCGGCAACAAAGGAACTGGAGCGGACAATAATTTCAGCCCCATCAACAATCCCTTTTTCAATTTCCACGAAACCACGGCGTGAGGGACCTAAGGTAACCAGCGCATAACGAGCTTTTCCATTTTCCACGATTCGTAAAGCAGGAACGCGACCACGGTAGACGATCGCCGTTTCTGGAACCTGGATTCCTTGATGCTCCCGCACTTTAAAACTTACTCGGCCAACCAAGCCAGGAGGAAGTTCGGGCCCTTTTTTTTGTCCCTTTACTGCAATTGCCGAAAGTTCCACCGTGGCCGTCCCTGTTGCAGGATCCACAAAAGGGCTCATTCCTAAGACAGCCACAGGGATAGGAGCCTCTTGAGAGGGGACCGAAAGCTCTCCGGCTAAATCGCGTCGGATGGCAAAGAGATCCGCCGCCGCCACCTCGATCATAATTTTTACCTGAGTGGGATCAGTCACTGAGGCAAGACGCTGGCCTTTTGAAACCCGACTTCCTTCTGTCACGTCCACCGAACTAACCACGCCAGCCACTGGACTGCGGACCGTCATTGGTGCGTACTGATAAATAGGATCGGTGTTGGAAATAGTAAGGACGGTCTCGTCACGACGAACGGTGCGGCCTAAGGGCGCAGAAATTCTTCTTACGACGCCATCGGTTTCAGCAAGCAGTGCGGCCGACGTTTTAGAAACTAATCGCGCCGGGTAGGTGAGTTGATCGTGAAGCGCCAGAAATTTTATCTTCTCGGTAAAGACTAAAGGCGACGTTGGCTTTTCGGGAGCTGCCTTTGCCGTGCCGGCCCACTGAAATAAGACGGCAGCAACGAAAGCGAAAAAAAAGTGGGTTTTCATAGCCTTAATTTCCTTTAAATCCGAGGGGCAGAAAATAGCACAAACGCAAAAAAAAGGTTGATTGAAAGGGGTGACGGTGGGGGCGCGGAATAAGTGACGTTTTTCGTCACCGATTCTTGAGCACAGCCCGAGGGCTCTTTGGTTCAATGAGATCCCAACGGTTGCCATACAGATCTTCAAAGATGGCCACTTTGCCAAAGGCCTCTCTTCGGGCTTCTCCGATAAATTTCACTCCACGAGATTTAAACAAGGCAAAATCGGCATCGAAATTGTCGGTGGTCACAAAAAAGACAACTCGCCCGGCCCCTTGCTTCCCTACCCCTGCTAATTGCGACTCGGTCACTACCCGCGAAAATACAATGCGAATATTTTTGGTTCCAGGCGGAGTTACGGTAACCCAACGTCGACCGTCCCCTTGCTCGAGGTCCTCGACCAGTTCAAACCCCAAAACATCGACGTAAAAAGCGAGGGCTTCGTCGTAATCACGAACCAGAATGGCTATATCAGACAGCGCAGTAAGCATGACCCAACTTACAACACAGAATCCGTCCTGTAAAAAAGCATTGAAAAGGGCCAATTGATTTTTAAGGGCAGTGTGTCGCTCTTTGTTAAGGCACAAAAGCTTTCGGACGGTTCTGTTTTTGACACCTTGTTTCAGCCCTACTAACTCTAAAAAGGATCAAACTTTTTTGGGGGGTTAGGTTGGGGGGCATTTTTTTGTTCATAGTTTTAGGGGGGACATTTTCACTACTAGTTCCAAGCGCCTTTGGATCCACGGCGCATGTCGCCGTTTCAAAACCGCCGCCGCCCAAAATCCCTCCGTCGGCGCCAGCCCCGGCACCGGCACCAGTATTTTCTAGCTTTCCTAAGCTTCAAACCGGAGGCGCCCAATCGGGAGGATCTCCTGCGCCGGCACCAGTTTATATCCCTCCTTCACAGCCTGCACCGAAGCCGATGGTGACGGAAAACAAATTTCGACCTCTCAAAAAAGTGGTGATCGCAAAACGGCCTTATATTCGACCGGCGCTCTTTTATACCAGTGCCGAATCGTTCGCCAGGAGCGGTGTTTTTTTTAAACCCCGAGCGGAATCTGATGCGGTTCCCGGAGTCATTAGCGAGGCCATCATTGGTATGGTGACCACGCTGCGAGAGTCAGAAAATGACGTCCAGGCCACCAAACACGAGTACGAGAGTGACTTGGAAAAGGTAGAAACTACCAGGCAACTCCATGCTCAAAATGATGCTCTCTATCGAAAAAACGTCATTCCAAAACAGACTTTTGAAGAATCCTTTACCGCCTTAAAAAAGGCCGTCGATAAGGCGGAGGGCGCCAAAGCCCGTTGGATGGAATATGAGGCCGAAGTGGCCATCAATCGTTGGAGACTGGCTCAAGCAAAAGGCGAAACAGTCACTTTGGTTGATAAGGCAAAGTCCCACCTTCGATTGTGGGAGGCCAGACTGGCCAAAGTAAAAGCGGCTGAGAATGAAGCAAAGGCAGGTTTTGATTACGCCCTTCTCTCCTACGACATTGTAAAAGCGTTAGAAAAAACCCATGCCGCTTCCCGGGCGGATGTGATTTCTGCTCAGCGGGATTGGGAAGAAGGCGTCGTATTGTTGAAATTGGCAAAAAAACTGGTCGACCGAAACACAGCCCACGTCGAAGAGGCCAAGGACGCCGTTAAGCAAGCGGAGCGGGCAAGTTCCGTAGGGATGTAAACCCGAGGATCCCGATGGACTACTGTTTTAAACCGGCACCCCTGTCGGACGTGACTGCCGGGCACTAAGGCATAAATATCAAACACTTAAAACATCTCCGTATTCCATTGATCCGCTCACCTCGAATTTGGTACAACGCCCCCGCTCATGAAAACTGGATCCCTCAAGAAATTGCACGCCCTCTCCTCGGCTATGACCGAACGAAAGTCGGATGCGGTGAGAAGAAGTATCTTGGATACCTTTATCGCTTTGGTGGGAAAGATTGGCTTTGAAAAGACGACGTTAGATCTGGTGGCTGGCGAATTGAAAATGCGGCGTAACCATGTCGGATATTACTATCCCTCTCGCAGTAGCCTGCTATCGGCGTCCGTAGTGAGAGTGATCTCCCTCGGACAACAGGTCACCATTCAAAAAATTCAGGCGGCGACCGACGAGAGTTCACAGCTGGAGGCTTGGGTAACGGCTGTGTTCGATTGGTTGAAAATCTTTCCCGCTCATGGACACCTGATGCTGGTATTTTACAGCCAGTGTCCCTTTGACCCCTCATTGGCTAAAATTAACGAGCAAATCTTTGAACACGGAGTTGAGCGAATTAGGGAACGGGTTCCTTCCTTGTTGAAAAGTGACAAAGATCTTTTGAGTAAATTGTGCATGGCCCAGGATTACAACGTGGGATTACTCATTCGAAAATTAACGGCGCCTACTAAGAGTGATTCCTGGGAAACTCTCAAGGAACAAGCGATAGAGCACCTTTGGAATGTTCTTTCTCTTAAAAAGATGATGAGAAAAAAACGGTGAAGGCGTTACTGATTCTCGCCATTGTGGTCCTCGGCCGCTCGGGTTTTGCCCTTCCGAATTATTATTATTTCGAACATGAATATAAGATTGGAAATCATTCTTTCACTGCCGTAATCATCCTTCCCGCCTATTACTCGCGGAATTTTGGTCAGTGGGATGAACTTGATTATGAATTAAAGGAACAGGACCAACACCCCATTCCCGACCGGGAGATACTCCCGAAGCTTCAGGCTCTGCAAAAAAAACTCTGGTCGACCTACGAACAGGCCCCTTTTCTCGCAGGCAGGGGTCTCGACTCTAGTGAATTCGACCTCTTCCACCTTATCGAGCGTTTTGATGACGGACGCGGACCGGTCTTCTCCGTCATAAAGAAAGTTGGGGAGGGCGATATTGCCAAAGGCCATTTTTCGATTCAATCGATGGTCCGCATGACCTCTCCGGTAGACGTCACGACGACCCAACGAGTCGATCAGGCGCTACAGCTTTACCTGCCATTCCATCTCCGGGCGTTGCGTACGGAAAAGGGGAGAAAACAGTTAGAGCAAAACCCTCCGCATCTATATGAGGTGGGGCTGGAAAACGCAGAGGGCGGATTGACCCAGCTCTTCACTGAGGCAAAGGCCTCTTTGGGGCGTACCGAGGTTGATATTCAATGGTGGGACGGGGTACCCATAGAGATTAAGGCCTGGAATCACAATCCCATCGTGGTAGACGGCCAGTTGATCGATTTTCTTCCCGGAACCTTAGAGCTCGCCATGATGTATGGGGGGTTCGAACGCACGGGAATTTCGCTTGCCTCGGTCGTTACAAAAGATGCCCAAGCGCTGGCGCACCGTGAACAGATCTGCTCACTGTTATCCAAATTGCAGAAGAAACCAGTTGGGCCAAAGGTTCTAGGAGTGCGCGCTGGGCAATATTGGATCCAGAGCATGGAACTGCCCTTGGTGGAACGGGAGATTCGGGATTTTGGAATGGAACTGCGAATGCAGTTTGAAGATCCCGATTTCACCGGATTTACTAACCACATTTTGTGGGCAGATCGTAAAACTCTCATTCCCGCCCTCAAGAAATGGGCCTCCTCTCGTCCGGGCGCAAAGCTCCTTCCCTCCACCCGACTTTCCCTCAGTCGCCTGGCCGGTTCGGTGTGTTCTAAAATCATTGGTGACCTGGGCGGAGAAGAATTCTCCGGCCCCAATTGGGATTTGATGGGTTTCGCCATTAGCCCACTCAAACCGAAACCATAAACTTTAGATATATATCTAAATTTACGTTGACCCCTTTCAAAAGCGTTGCTAGTGGAATTCTTAACAAGGAGTTTCACATGTTGAATCGATTATTGGTGGTGATGGCGGTGGTCATTTCGGGATGGTCAATGGCGAGTGTCCCGCCTGCCCCGACGAAGATTAAAGTGATCGAATTTGTCGTCGAGGATCCTATCCATGTGATCATGGTTAAGGATCAGGCAGGCACCGTTAATGATGTCTACACCTTGAAACGAACTACAGACGGTTTAGGGGGAAAGCTAGAACTCTATCCGTTTATTCCCGATCAGAGTAAAGCCCCCGCAAACAATGGAAAGTATTATCCGCTGGTCCCATCGATCGATGATAGGCCGCTCGTTACACTTTATTTTGCAACGGATGGAAAAACGGGGAAGGATGAAGAAGGCATTCCGATTCTAAGGCCGTGGCAGTCGCCAGCCTTTAGCAATACGAAACTAACCGCTGAAGCGCTGCAAAACTTTGCCGGCCAGGCATTAAAACTCGAACCGCAATATTGGAGGTTCTCCCTTCAATATGACGGAGGAACAGAAAAACTCGATGGGGAACTCAACAGCGCCAATAGAGACCCGCGTGCCAGAGGCTGGATCGTGAGCAAAACATTCGTGATTCAATAAAGGTGCCATATGAAAAACCTAGTTAAACGATCGATCCTTATATTTGTGAGTTCACTAACGCTGGCTTCAGAGGGCTTAGAAGCTACGACCTGTAAGATCACCCACGCGGTCTCAAATAGTCTCCTCGCTCAATCAGAAATCAATTCAATGCCACTGCTTGAAGAGGGGAAGCTTATGAATCTCGTAAATCGAATGTCGTGGGGCGAATCGCGAAGCGTGAACTGGGATATGAGTCAGGCTGCTTTCAATTTGGTGAGCAGCGGTTATGCGGTTAGTTATCAATATTTGAGCTACAATCCGTCTCAGTGTGGAAGGCAATTTGTACCGAATGAAAGACTCTTTCAGTTAGTCGGACAAGCTACATCCAGCAACGGATTCGAATATTTCGTTCTCGGCTATCTCTCCAACTCAAACACCTACAATAACCTGGTCGCCTATCCCCTGGGACAGTGGTTTGAGCTGGGCCAATTTAAACGGGAGACGAATCCGAAACCGCAAAAACCTGCGGCCTGGTCTCTTGATGCTCGGTTTGTAAAAATGTTTGCGATCCTTCTTGTGCGCGACTTTAAAGACCACGCTGGATATGAATCGGTACTGCCGAGTGCCGGCGAATTGAGTGCTCAAGCCAATTTGCTCTCCCAAGCTTCCGATGACGGGCTAACCACTAAAAATGCAAAGGGTCTCATGGGAGCCCTCACTCAGAAGTTCGAAGACGTTACCGAAAAGTACTACACTGCCCATGCCACTGCCCAGAACTCCGTAGTAGCCGAAGCCTGGAAGCATTTCGTTGATTCGTTCAACGAGCTTCAGAAACATTTTATGGGATCTTAATTGCGCTTCAATGCTCGGCAAATTTGTAAGTACCCGGGTACCTAGGATTCCAATAAGATGCAGGACCGACAACGGGGCGCCTAGTACTTTAATTCAAAGTAAGGAGCCAAAAGTGCCTCGAGATGGGAGATTTTCATATCGCTTACAAAATCAGTGCCCCAGCCGAACTTTGGCCCCGCCTCGAAAGAGCAATACAAACGCCTCATAAGGGGACCCTCGAAGTTGGCAGAGACTTCACTGTTGTGTTCGGTGTCCAGCAGAATTCGTTCTCCAATCTTGGTGTACTTCTCACTTGGTGTTCCATATGTGTCTGGCGTTTTAAATTTAAAGGATGCGTTTTTTAGAATCATTACGTCTTCACTTAACTTCGCATTAAAATCCACAAAGCATAAGACCCGTTGGAGATCCTCAAAATGCTTTAGACTTTTCAATCTCTTGATCACCGCAGCGTACTTGAATCTAGACCAAACGGCCTCTCGGTCCTGGCCCTTAAGGTCAATTCGCGCCGTCTCAATGTAACTCTGGAAAGGCGTTCCAACCCGGGACTCAATGCTAGCGACAATAAAGTCCGCATTAAATTTTAGCTCAGCGTTTTTAGGAAGATTTATAAGTAGGGCATCTTTAGGGGCGTGATTAGCCATCACGCCGGTGGATACAATTACCAAGAACAGTGCCAAAAGAGATTTCATTCTTCGCTCCGATAAATGGGACTTGAGTGCCTTTGGAAGCCGAGTAACCCGTTGCAGCAAACATAACAATTCATTCCCAGCTTCGGCGGGAGCAGTCACGACTCGTCGTGCCTTAACTACTTTTTATGATAGGTGCCCGAGGTGGTGCTTTGCTCAGGAGGTTCTCAAGATCAGAGATGTATTGCCCGCCTGTAGGTTGCTTAGGCTCAGTTTCCTAGTGGCTAAGAACGAGACAGGTGGAGCCTAATCATTTCAAGGATTTCTCGAAATTGAGGGGGGGAGCTATCTAAGAGTTCGACTACATCCTAAAACCTATTCACCTGTATACAGCCTGTCCACACCCGCCAATTTTCTTAAGAGCTTCCCCATCTTATTGGCTCCGATTTTTGAATTTCCTAGCCTGGCTCCTGAATTGCACTAATTTGGGTTTATCCCTGTGAAGAAATTTATCTACATTCTTTCTGCCTTAGGTTTATCGCTCGCGCTTTCGGCGTGTTCCGGGAACCAATATTTCACCGGCCTAAATGACCACTCGGTCAGTCAGGGTTTGGATTTTAAATTTACGTTTGAGCCTCTGTGTTCTGCTTACTATGCGAATATCTCACGCGTAGGAACTTCGGTAACAGACGCGCCTGGCATTCTTCCGATGATTTACCGGCTTCGATCGGTAAATACCGCTTCGGCTCTTTACAGCGTGGTCGACTCGCAAGTGGTCCTCCCCTCGTTTGACCCCCTAACGATCAAAAACGACCTCCTTTCTACCAATTCAACCGACATCAATCTGGGAAATCTCTCAGACGGAAATTATTTTTTGTCGATGTGCTCCTCCGATCCACTTTTTCGATCTCACTGCACCTACCAAGCCGGTGAGGCCATCGTGCACCGGATGATGGGAACGGCAGGTCCCAAGGGAAGCGGTATTCTCCTAGTCGCTAGCGCGACCAGCGCCCCGATAATTTTTAAAGTTACGGGTGGGGTAGTGAGCTTAACCTCGTTTAGCACCCCTTCCCGCATTTACCACACCACCCCGCTGCTCCTCAGCGGTACCTGTAGCAATTAAGAACTGGAGAAATCCTCATGAAACTCTTTCACGCCATTTGCCTTATCGCCTTCACCCTCCCCTCCTCATTCGTCTTGGCTGGTTCGTCGGAAAATTATCTAAGCAAAGCGTATGCCCGCTACTCTGCGGAGATGCTTGGATACCCCCGAACAAGCACCGGGGCAGTTGACTGGGCGGCTAGGCGGAAACTGTACAATAGCGGAGCAATGACGATCACTCGTCCAGGCTCTGGAGAAACTGGTTATCGTTCTTGCGTCGAAACCGATTACAGCTATTCCGGTTATTTCCTTAACAGCTATTTGGGCTTAACCCCGGAAGAGATTCGGCGTTATCACATCATTAACCGCACGCTTTTTGACGGCCCCATCGCCGGGCACTGGCGAAATCATTACCTGCCCAATCGAAGAGCTCTTTTGTCAGCGCTCGAATTAAAAGATCCGGGAGTTCCCCCCCTGTACAGGCAAGGTGTTTTGGACGCAGATACCGCCACACAGCTCCGGTTGGCTAGTATTTATAACTCCTCTCCGGTTGGTCCTAAAACAGAAAGCGCCGACACTGGAGGCCCTATAGATCAAGGCACCGCTTTTGATCGATTTGTAGCGTGGAATCAAAATGAGACCGCGGAAATGGGCCGTTTTTCCTTTTGGCAAACGATGACCTATTGGGCGGTAGCCTACGGAGTAACAGAAATTATGGGCTCTATGGTTCCCGATCCAGCAACTTTACCGGTAGCCGCTCTTCCTACGGATCCAATTCTTAAATTGCGGGCCAACTATTATTTTGAGAAACCACTATTTGCGCTCGACGATACTGGGTATCCCGTGCCGAACCAAAAATTTTTGATCAATAAAATAAATGAAATTAATCCTGTTAAAGTTTATGCCGGTTCCGTTCCCGATTCTGGATCAGCTTTTATGGAGCCCGGCCGGGCGGAAAAACTGCAGAAGTACCTCGTCTATATCAATGCCCCTGGCTTCCTTTATGGAAAGTATTACATCTGGGCGCGAACGGCTCAGCAGAAAGCCTTTTTCGACTGGATGATTTTCCGCTATGACCCGCACGACTACGGGTGCGACGAAACGAAGGAAGTCTGCTGGAGCGGAAAAGATCTCTTTTCCTTTCCTGGTCAAGACTTGCCCACCACCTGTGAAAATGATTTTATGAAAGGGAAGACCGCCTACCAAAACGATCCGGCCTCCTATACGTACAATTATAAATTGGCTCCAGACTCCAAAAGTCGGGCCGATAACCTGCAAGTTCTCACGAACTGCTATTGCTCCGATGCCCACTAAGGAGAACTCATGAAGAAGAAACTCATTTTTTTTGTAGCTGGCGTTGGATTAATGGCTATCGGCGTTATTCTTGGGTCTCAATGGAACCGGCCGAAAATGGCTGCGGCACCACAGGCAATGCGCGTTCCCACAAACTTAGCGCCAACCCAAAAAGCGGCGCTTGCTAAGGCGATAAATTTAATTTTGAAACGAATCGGGGACAAATCGGATGAAAAGAGTGAGTGGTCCAATCCGCAGGTCGCCATGCAACACTTAAACGAGAAAGTTTCCGAGGCAAATACGGGGGGCGAATACCATATTGACGCCTTTCATCGCGATGCCGGTATCCAGGCCCAAGTTGCCCAAGCTCGCCAGCAGGTCGAAAAGGAGTTGGCAAAACGTTATGGCAAAGCGGTGAAGCGGGAGCAGATGGAAGTGGCTTTAAACCACGCCGATGTTTTGCAAGAGCGAACTGAAAACCCAATGCAAAACCCCTTTGCCACAACCCAGCAGAAGATGGAATCTCTTCAAACTAAAGATGAAGGGGCCATTGCCAACGTCGGCGACCCGGCCAAATAAATTACCCCCTACTGCTTCACCATCCACTCTATACATTTCTCTAACTCAGCCTTCATTTGTCTAGAGTGCGCTTTAAACCTTCTCCCATGTCCTGGAACGATCCACTCAAAAATATAGCTTCGTAATTTCTTCATCGACTCAATCTGTTTCGGCCAGGAATACCAGCAGACTCCTATTCACCCAAGGTCGCGGGCACAGCCTCACCATAATTTCTCAACTTTTGGAGCGTATGATCAAAGGGTTGTTCAATAGTACCTACCGGGAGCCCCAATGCCTTTCGTTCGCCGGATCGCCGTTTTCCTTCTCCTTTTTGCCTTTTCGGAAATGACTGCGAACGCGGAAAGCCAGATCAATATTTATGTCGATGCCCAAAATGGGAGCGACCAAAAAACCGGAATTTCTAGTCTGGCTCCGATTCAAACGCTGACCGCGCTCCGGAAGCTAGTACAAAATTACATTTTGAATACCCCGGCGGGAGTGACAAAGATCCATGTCTCGCTGAAAGGAACTTTTTCTCTCACCAGCCCGTGGACTTTTACCGCGGA
The DNA here is from genome assembly GCA_043776735.1 of Deltaproteobacteria bacterium. Taxonomy (GTDB): domain Bacteria; phylum Bdellovibrionota; class FAC87; order UBA2466; family UBA2466; genus JBGSST01. The sequence continues at coordinate 11,049 of JAYVQZ010000272.1, forward strand.
CGACAGCGGAAAACCGAACCTCCAAATCATGTACCAGGGAACCTACGTCCTTCCCTCCAATACTACGGTAGCCGTGCCGGGAACTGTTATCTCTGGAGGAACGCCCATCACCTTTTCCGCCGCTAGCGACGGAACCTGGGTGGCCAGTGTCGACCCCAGGATCACGTTTGAATCCCTCTATGTGAATGGCCAGCGCGCCCAGCCGGCAACCCTACCCGTGAGTGGTTATTTTTACACCCAGAAACCGGTCAACTGCACCTACAGCACCACCAGCGATATGACGACGACCTGTAAAGGCAGTGCAACTCTGGGAAACCAATCCTTTGTGCCCTATAAGGTCGATGACGTGAAGTCACTGACCGACGCTCAGAATGCGAGCGAGATTTCCTTGGCCCGGGTGCTCATCTACGACAGCTGGGAGGCTTGGACACGGAAAGTGACCAGCGTAGACGTTAACGGCGTAGTCCTACTCGATGCAGCCGGTCCTTGGCCCATCGCCTCCAATTCCGCTGGCTACCAACGTTACAAAATTCTCAACTCGTCACATGGATTCTACGATCAACCTGAGCCAACCAACATTTGGTATTTGGATGCGTCCCACAACCTGCACTACCGGCCCAAAGCCGGTTGGACCTTGCCCGCCTCCGCTTACGTTCCGGCAACCGAGACCCTCTTAGACATTAAGGAGGCCAGTTATTTAACCTTCCGCAACTTGAGTTTCCAATACGCAGGGGGCACCACGCTTTATGAGGGGATCGACAACCAGGAGGACTCTAACCTGCCGGCGGCCGTCACAGTCAATATCCCGCCTATTCCGGGGAAAACTTGCCCGTCCTTTGCCAGTTCCAGCAATATCATCTTTGCCGATGATGAGTTTGCCCACCTGGGAAAATCAGCCCTTTGGCTGGGCGACAACACCACTTACGATGTAGTCAATCGTTCCTACTTTCACGACCTGGGCGGAAGTGGAATCAAGATAGGATTCTTTGTTCGCGCCGATAGGCCTAATCCTTCTCCTTGCGATATCGTGCATGCCGATTCCGTGAACGGAAACCATAACATCAACGGGAACGTCATTCATTTGGGCGGCCAAGCCTATCCCGCCGCCCCGGTCATTACGGTGGCCGCGAGTAGCAACAACACCATCCAACACAACGATCTCGGTGGCTTTCCGGGCGGGGGCATCCAAGTCGGTTCCTCATTGGATTTTTGTCCCCAAAGCTTTTCCACCAACAATACAATCATGAGCAATCACATCCACCACCTAAAACTGGGCACCCTGAGTGACGACGGAGCTATCTATCTGCTAGGCAATTCCAGCGGAAAATTGCCCGCGGACGCGGGAAATAATACCCAAGGCAGTTCCATTGCCGGTAACGTGGTTCACGACGTCTTTCACTATCCCTATTACGGGCAGCCTTCGGCCGGCCTGTACCTTGAGCAGGGAAGCGCCAATTATCAGGCCTCCTATAACATTACTTACAATACCGATTTGGGAGTGTTCGCTAATCAGGCTTCGATCAGCAATTACGTGGGAAATAATATTGTCGCTCTCACCACCAATAGCGCCGTTAAAGAAGTAACTACCACCGCAATTAGCTTTAATGCGAAAAAATTTAGAAGCTGCGTAAACGGAAAAACCGTGGACACGCTCCCCAACTACCAAGGCTATTTGTTTCTAAATCGTAATCTCTTCTACTTTAACGAGGGACAACTGGCTTCCGGTAGCCTCCCGGCTGGCGTCAAGCCCGACAGCTATAGTTCGATCGATTATAATGATTACTTTAATTCATATGTGGGGGCAGGCTCGCCGATCTTTAGCCCGTCCTCTCCGGGCCGGGACATATACTCGCATACGGACGACCCTGGCTTTGCCAATTTGAATAATTGCCAGAATGGAAATCACTTTTGCGATTTAAGCGACGGATTTTCCAGTCACGCCGCCGGAAAGATTGGCATGAAAGCGATCGATATGTCGGGCGTTGGGGTGGATTCCAGTTGGAACCAGTTTGCCCTAACTGATACGGATGGCGCCCCTACGGTCTCGATCTCTTCAGTCATAAATCCTTATAAAAATCTGCCGTTAGTGAGCGAGACCTTCGAATATATTCTACCCGACGCTAAAAAAATCCCCCTCCGGATGAACGTTTCACTCCCCACCCAAACGCAAAACCCGGGGGACGTTGCCGTTTTGGAGGTCTCTATTCAAAAAGCCCAATCAGGATTTGAAAGTCTTCACGCGCACCACGTTCCAACCGCACCAAATCAGGCCTACCTTCCTGTTTTCGAATACAAAACGTTTCCCAATCTCAAGAGTCAGACCACGATCTCAAACTCCTTCGATATCTACCTTCCGGCGCTGGCCACTGACCGTAACCAGGGAGCGCGCCTTCTTTATCAAGGTCTAGATCAGCCCATGGCTCAGGCAGTTTCGGCGACCGGGTTCAAGCTGTCTCTAGTGGGTGGTGGGCCTGCGACCGTCAATGGGAAGAATCTCTGCCCAATACTCCCCCTCAACGCTTGGATTCATGTGAAGATCGAAATCGCCAGTGACGCATGGGCAAGCCCAACCCCGGTTACCGTCACACTCTCGAAAGGGGGAAATGACTTTGCGACTGCTTCAGTCGCCTTCGGTAGCACCAATTTTTCTCAGCTAAATCGACTCAACATGATTTTTGATCCTTATTGGAATGGAACGACCGATTACTACGGTGATTACTACCTCGATAATTTCGTCCTAAAGACCTACTAAGTCCTACTGGCGCGGTCATGGGTGATAACTCCACGGGGCACGTTCGAAATAAGTCGCAGGAGTTCAAAACAGGGAATACAAAGAAAAGTGCTCCCCCCTAGCCGCATTCCCTGGCCCACGACAGCTCCCTCCCTCAGTCCCCATAGGTTTGGTTGGTTCGCAAATGAAAACCGTACGATGCTTTCTGGCCTTTTGAACGAGTCAACTCGATCGGTGGTGGAGATCGGTAGCTTTTGGGGCCTCTCCGCAGAGTTCATTTTACATTGCGCACCAAACGCTCATCTTTATTGTCTAGATTTGTGGAAGGCCTATAAAGAACAATGGAAAAAGGAAAGCGGCGCTCCCGATTCCTGCACGATACCGGAACACAATCTCCAACAATGCATGAGCAATCTATGGCCATACCGCGACCAGGTAACGCTCTTGAGAAACTGGAGTCATCTTGGTCTTCAAGAACTCAAAAAAGTGAATTGTCAGCCAGAGGTGATCTATATCGACGGCGGGCACGATTATAAAACAGTGAAACGGGACATCGAAAAAAGCGCCGAGTATTTTCCCGATGCTGTCCTCTGCGGAGACGATTACCATCAGAATTTTCCTGGAGTCATTCAGGCAGTCAACGAATTTTCCCGGGTCGAGAATCGCAAATTAGTTACCCATGGCCAAGCTTGGAAATACTCCACGACGCCTTTTGGGATTCAAATCCAAAACCGACACGGTGGTAGTTTCACTGCAGGAATTGATACGTAGAAAGCGTATTGAACACCTTAAAACTTTGTCCGGCCAAATTGTGCTTGAAATCGATGTTCCAAAATCGAGGGGCCGGCAAAAGATTAAATGATTGCTGTCGATACTTCAGTTTGGATTGATTTTTTCAGATATTCAAACTCCGGCGTTAGGTCGGAGCTGAACCAATTGCTTGACGATGACGAAGTTATTTTGCCGGCTCCAGTTTGGATTGAACTTCTGACTGGAGCGAAAGCGCAAGAGCAGTCAATGCTTCGAAAGGTTTTGTCAGCCCTACCTCGACCAATCCCAACGGCACTTACCTGGAAGACGATGGAAAGCTGGACCTCGTTATCCGTCAAGAAAGGGAAGCGCTTTGGTATGGGCGATCTATTGGTCGCTGCAATAAGCGTTGAGAATTCTGCCAAGATATGGTCGTTGGACCAGGACTTTTCCCAAATGGCTAAACTAAAGTTCGTCCAGCTCTACTGACCAGATAGTATTCGAACCTATAACCATTCCCCCGTTTGTGGAATAGAGCCCCGCCGCCTCTAGGTGAAGACGGCGGACATTTGCAATTTCCGTCGGCTGCGCCGTCGGTGGCCAACTGATCGACTTCAAGTTTGTTTGGGCTGAGAAAACTGGATGGTGGACCCTAGCTCCCGTATGTCGAACCTGGTTCTCCGAAAACCCCAAGTACGAAACCAAAGAATTCGACCAGTTACTGGCAGCGTAGTTTCACCGGAGAACGAGCTTTTAGCGAGAACATGATGTTCTCGTTGGTAGTTAAGATGACTGCCGGACTTTATGTTTTCCTAAGGCGATCCAATAACAATATCAAGACCGAGTTTCCTCCATCCCCCTTTTACGAGCCGCGAAAGCGCGCCACCTTAGTTACTGAATGCTTACGGAAATTTTAAATATTCGAAGTTGTTAACGTTTGTGCAATGACAAAAAACGTCTCTATAACGCATTAAAGTGATCTGTTACAGTCCGTTTCATTCACACTGAAACAAAGAACTTTATGCACGTTGAAAAAAGGAACTTTATGCCTTTGCGGGCCTGTTTAAGGGTAATGTTTTGCTTTATTTTATTGCCGGCAATTTCCGCGCTTTCGGCCGACGAGCCAGGCGGTATCCCTGAGCCCAACGTTGTTTGGAACACGGTGGAAGTGGGATTGCAGCGGCACGTTTGGGCTCACTGGAAAATAAGCATCCACTGTCAAGGCATGTATGAGCTCCGCTCTTTGCTTTGGATGAAAGAGGGAACGCAACAGCCCCTTCGGATCATAAAAGACCCTCAGGCGATAATAGTTCTCGATCCCACAAGCGGAGCTATCTATCTAGTTCACTTAGATCACTTCCCAATTAGCAAAGAAAGAATTGGTACATCTTACCTACACCAACCCGACAAAAGTAATTCTGCACTTGAACGCCATAAATTCGATCATGGTTATTCCTTTCCCTACCTAACCATACGGGAAATTCGCAACGAGGCCATCATTCACTCCCCTAGTACCCTCACCCCCGGACAGATCGTTGCCGGACCGGTGGATGGTATCGTTCGAAAGTCGTTCAGGACCCTTTCTGAATTGGATCGCTTTAAGGAAGGGCAAAGGGCGGACCAAAGGGACCGTCCTATTTATGCGCATTGGAAACCGTCTCAGAAATCGGAATCAGTGTACGTCTTAGATTATTTTTATTGGAAAAAGTATTCTCCTGATGAAGAGAGGGATCGAGACAAGATCCGGTTTTTTTCCGATGAAGAACTTTCATGGAATATTGATACGAACCAAATATTTTTGGGTTCTGAGAATGTGGGGCAGGTATCGCGGGGCGGGTTCGATCTTCGTAACCTTTACTTTGATGAAGGTAGCAGCGGTGCAGAATTCGATCCGTACCGCTCTTGGCAAATCCATCATGTTAATATTCATGAGAAGATCGGGGACGATTTAATTGGTCGGGCAGCGGTCATCATGCAGAATGATGTTAATTCCTTTGGCGGAGTAAAGAAAACGGAAGGAACTGTGGTTCTGCTTCCGGGGGTAAGATGGGAAAATGAATATAAATGCAAATATCATAACGACATAGTTGTTCGTCAGGAAGGGAAAATAATCACTTTACCTATGGGTAAAGGGGGCGACTTGTTGCTTATTAGATTAAAGCCTAAATAGAACCTGTCGGTTTTAGAAAGCGCTGTCTGCGGACCGCAGGCCCGCAGGTCAAACGTTCTTGTGTGATTTAGTCGAATCCGAAGGTAAAGGGAGCGTAAAGCGCTTCCCGCCGCAAGCCCTCAGGCCGCGGAATTCATGCTCAAATATTTACCTCTATCCGTAAAGTGATTCCTGCCGCCCCTGGCCCCAGCCGCGCGCCCGTCTCGTAAGGGAAGGTCTCTAAAGGGTCGCAGAACGGCCGATTGGTTGCGTTCGAAAGTTCGAGGCATTGAGGAACAGATAGAGGCGCCGGCTGAGCACTTGACGAAAATCACAAAGGGGCTTTCTCCCGCTCCTATCTTTTTGCAGATGGAAAAGCTGGAAGCCTTGAAAATAGCGGCCAAAGAAATAAAAGACATCCTGCGAAGCGGGGTCCGCTGTGAACCGCCGACGGCACTCCGGAATGGTTCGAATAGATTGACGAATGGTGGGCGCCATAGGGCTCGAACCTATGACCTCCGCCGTGTGAAGGCGGAAATGGATCTCGAACAGATCTGCCTGATACCACTTAGGAAACATCGTTTCGCGCTCATTTCCATCCGGTGAAACGATTTCAGATCGCTTCAGAGTTTTTCGGATTCTTTCTGTTCCTTTCGGGATCTTGGTGCCACCCGTGCCACCCAAATTAGCTCGTCACCAACCATGTGATAAAATTACCTTCTGCATCATTTGAAGAATAGGTATTCGTAAAAGGGCAATCTCATGACACTCGATCCAAATTTCTCAGCCTATCTTGAATTTCTTAAGACCTACCAAGAGCTGGTTCGTCTAGCCTGTGCCTTCGGGGCGTTGATCGTTCTCGTGGGAGTCGCACTAACTTGGCAGATGCGAAAGAACCCGCAAAAAGGAGAAAAGGGAGAGGCCAAGGTTTTTGGCTATAAGATATCTTATACCTCGTCACATGCAGGGGCGCTGGTTTGCCTCTGCGGTGCAATGATTACGTCTACCGCTCTTTGGGTCCTTCAGTTCACGGTACCAAAACCGGAATTTTCACAGACGGGGTGGAAAACCGCGTCAACCAACAATGTTTTCGATTTGGAAAAGGTCTCGAAGTTACAGGGGATCAAGAAACAGTCGGCCTTACTTGAAGCGCGGGTTTTGGCCAGAGGCACGACGACCTCTTACTGGAACGGGTACATTGCTCCGGCATCAATTGATTCGGAGCTGAAAAGTGCCGGAATAAGGGGCCTAGCTATGCCAAGCAAAGTTATCCCGGCCGAGGCCGTACCTTGGAACAGTGATTCGATATTTGTCCTTCAGTCAGAGTTCCTTCAAGTTCAAGCCAATCCAAATACCACTGAGACCGAAAAGGAAGAAATCCGTAAAAAGTTTATGGCTGAAGTTCAGGAGGCCCAAAAACGGAACGAGCCGGTTACACTGAAGGTATTTTCAGAGAAGCTAAAAGCCGCCAAGAAGTCCTTACCGTAAATCACATAAAATGGAGAGTAGCTTATGAGCGCTCGATTCCACCAAATGTAGTTCGGTGTTCACGTTCTCACGTGATCTGCTTTTTCCCCTCGGAACCGAAATCAGCTCCCGGTTAGAGAATGCTCGTTGACCGTTCTGAACCCCGAATCATCAATCTCTGACACGATGTGGTATACGTATTCCCTAGCAACGGTATCCCAAAAATAGCTTTTCACTCGAAAGGATTTGGGAGGCCCAGCAGGGTCCGAGCGAAACATAACTTTCTGCCCCATCGCGTAGAGCGGTTGGCGTTTATCCTTCACATAAATTTCTAGATGTTGCCCATGCCCTCTCACCTTTCCACTTTTGACCTTTACGTCAAACCCAGACTTATCGATTTCCTCCTTGAGCTGAGCCAATATCCTGGTCTCGTTCATCCCATCCAAAGGAGGCAGCGCCGTCATTTTTAAGGAGTAGGCCCGTTGCGGAGGAACCTGCGTTGCAGAGATCAGGCTTTCATCCACCATTAAAGGTGGCTTTGAGACAAACTTCCGATCGCACTCCGCCTTAATCTCTTCCAAGGTGTTAAACATTCGACCTCCTATAATCAAAAATGAACAAATCTCGAATCGAGACGAAGAATTATACTTCAGGCAAAGAATGGGTGGAAATTAGTTATTCATTCCAGTATTCCGCTATCCTACCGGACTGCGCAAATACAGATTAACCGAGAGCTGAACTGCGAACCCCCTCCCGGATTAACCAATGTATGTTTTGATAATACCAACGACGAAACGTTTTCCTTGGGGTTGACGTGTATTTTCGAAAACGCAAACACGGTTAGTCAGAAGGGGCAAAAAAAAGAACGTCCTATATTGCTAGATAACGGTCTTTGAATGGTTCTAATGCATTGTTCGGCGTCGTTTAGAAATATTATCTGGAGGAATCATGGATAGTTTGGGTCAAATACGACAAGAGACCAACCGTTTGATGGGTAAATATAGTTCGTCCAACTTTAAGGAGAAGCTTCGCATCACGACTGCCCTGTCGCTATTAGCTTTAATTTGGCATTCGCCCGATGAGACGTCGGCTCAAGAGCTGCTGAAATTGGTTAGGGATGCTGAAAAGTAGGGTTGGAAATGCTATTCCCCGGAACTGGTCTTTCGATCTGCCTGACTTTTCGCATTGGTGATCTTGCTGATTCTCGACTTGGATGCTTCGGCAGAGTTCTTCAGCCAAAGAAATTCAAATCGCTCTCGATATTTACCGGCGATTTCTGCCTCCGCGAGAAATATGCAGTTCTCTGAGTTCGACCGAGAGGCCGGTCCCGTCCAATTGAAACTACCTGTGCTGACTAGTTTCCCGTCGTAGATACCGAATTTATTATGTTCTAATTTAAACTTACTATGCACCCGGACATCAAGACCTGCTTGGATCATTGCAGCGACACCTGAATTTTTTTGAGTGGCTTGAATATAGTCAGTCAAAATCCTGATTTTGACTCCACGCTTTTTGGCAGACTCCAGGGCATCAATAATTTTCCTATTGTTGATACTATACACCGCAGCAAGAATTTCTGCTTTCGACTCGTCGATGGATCTAACTATGCGGTTCTCACAATCGGGAGACGGGGAAAAATAGACCTCTGTCGGGAAGGCTACTGTAGCAGCTAAAGTAAGGATGGTGATTGCCAGTACCCCATGTTGATTCATAGCCCGCCGCTCATATCTTTTTTTCCTTTTATCTTTCGCGATTCGACCGTTGCTTCACGCTTCGACAGAGCCTCTTCAAGTTCCCCGATATAATATCCTCCATCGCTATACGTAATCCTAAGATCCTCCGAGGAGATGTACCCATCTAGTCCCGGGTAAATTATTCTCCCAAATTCACCTGCCAAAAATACTTTCCGATTTGTCGCCGCCATACCATGATCATCGATCAAAAGCCGGTTGTTATCCTTAGAAAGGTATTTCTCATCGATTATTTTTTGAATGTTCATATACTGGTCTGCAAGAATTGGTGAGTCAGAGGTCAACTCAACCTCTTGTAGGACCAGACCACGATTGCCTTTCAAAACTTTCTCAGGAGCCACTACTGCTAGCCCTGGACTATTCGTGAAGTTTGCCGTGAGCATGCAGGGGACGCCGCTTATCACTATGGGATAGGCCTGAACCGTGGCCCCTAGTCCCCAGGCAACCTGGGCTATGTCGCGCCTGCTAAATTTCAACCTGCCCTTTGAAGAGCTTATTACTTTTTGACTATCAGCGGTCCGAATTGCCCAATTGATTTCATCCTCAATCTTCGATTTATTAACGATTCCTTTGATATTTCGGGTCTGCGACTTATCCATCGCAAATTCAATTCTTTCGATTCCTGGCATTGAGTTTAGTTTGACGATGACATCCACGAATCCGTCGTGCCAGTCCAGCCCACCAAATGGCTGGATGATATCCGGATGACTACTCGCCTCTTCTCTCCTGTTTTTCTCGTCAAGTTTAGCCCCCTTTCTCTGTTCACGAGCAGCTTGAAGCTCCTCATTGCGCGATTTATAAATACTTTTACTAACTACACCAACGACCTTCTCCGGAGGACCTCCCCTCTTGATTCCCTCTAACGTGGCGCAACTAGTTATCAAGATGGAGACCAACCAAATATATTTGATCAAATGCGCACTCATTGCCCCGACGCCTCCGCGATCAGTCCAAATGCTGCGTTGTAATCCCGAAGAATTCCCTTCACCTGATAGATATCGCCCTTGTTCATAGCGGATAGTTTTGCCCCCGCTCTACTCGGGAAAGTCATGAGGACATCAACTACATAAGAATCTGACGGCACGCACCTGAACTGCACAACGTAGCCATCACCGACCACCTGGTTACTCACTTCGCTTACCTTCAGTTTCCAACTAAATTCTCTTCCCCGGTAGTATTCCCAGTTCTGTTTCTTTTGCAGGTCTGAGTAACGAGAGGCCACCCCAAATTTTTCAACGAGATTCTTGCAGTTTTCTTTGATTGGCCCAGCAGGGATTGAAGAAGCCGTATTTCTATTTGGTGCTGTTTCGATTCCTCCAGAAAAGACTACTGCTCCAAGCCCTAACAGAAATCCAATTGACACTAATTTGCGGTACCAGGGCCGTCGATGAAGTGGCGGAATCAGCCCAGCGCCAAGGAGTAGGGGCAGAAGAGAAGCCTTGGCACCTACTGCAAAGAGATAATGGAAACCTAAACCCAGAAGAACGATGGATACAATCCAAGAAAGAATTACCACAATCTTTCCTGGCTCCTTTATTTTATCACCCATAATGAACCTCCGCTGCACAAAACCATGGAAAGTTAAACTCAGTCGTCGGTTACTTTCACTTTTCTCTTGTTTGGAATTGCTCTCTCAATCTTCACTCTGAGCCATCCCTGGAAAACCTCTTCGGTCAGCACATCCTCTAGGGTTGGGGGCCTATCATCTACCCCGAAGAGAAGGACCTCCATGGAAACGCCAAAGAATTTAGCCAGTGCCCGGATATGCTCTGGCTTGCCGGTTCCAGCACCGGCAAGATAGGAACTCAGAGTCGGCTGTGGAACGCCGGTTCTTTTGGCAAGATCCCGCAGAGAAATCTTTCGTTCTTCTATAAACTTCTTGAGCGTTAGACGAAGTTTGAGTTCAGACATTGAGAATCCTTCAATAAAATTCTCGGCCTACTATTGTGAAAAGATAACCCTTCATTGGAATTCCAATCACATTGATTTTGATTCCAATCGACTGAACCCACAAGAGTGATCGCCGCGATTGGAAAACCAATCAGACGATCAGGAACTCCTATCGGGTTCTATGGGACCACTTACCCCATCCAAAAGAGCATCTAGTTTTTTCTCGGGGATCCCCAGCGCTCTATCAATTGCATGAGAATATATTGCGGTCGTGGACAAATCGTTATGACGCGCGAGCTGCTGAGCTTCGAATACCGAACCACCCGCCTTAAGGAGCAAAGTCACCGTTGTATGTCTTAGCGAATGGCAGGACAGCCGGGGACTATTTATCTTAATAGCTCGAAGTCGTTCTTTGACGATTCTGCGAATCGAACGGGTGGTCATTCTTTGGTGGAGATTCCCATCGCTGGTAGATCCAAATAGTGGGTCTGAACCAGAGAGTACCCCCCTGCAGGAGAAATAATCCATAATCGGGTCCAAACTGCTTTTGGTAATAACGACGAAAGCATCCTTTTCCTCGGCACCTTTCCCCTGAAGCCACAGGACTGACTCCCCACCGGATTCTTGACGTAGGTCCTCGACGTTCGACCTTATTATTTCAATCGAGCGAGGGCCGGTTCTTACCATGAGATTTAAGAGAGCAAAGTCCCGTTTGCCTTTCAGGGTTTTGCGATCGATTGAACCGAGTAGCTCATGCACTTGGTCGAGGGTCAGGGGATCCTTACGAAATCCTCGTTGCCTTGATGCGCCTTTTATATTTTTCGCGATATTTGGGTACAACCTTTCATTTTCGGTCCACTTAAAATATGCCCGTACGGCAACAAGGTAGGAATTAATCGAGCATGAAGTGAATTCGCGCCCCTGGAGATGCCGTTTATAATTTAGGATTGTTTCGCGAACTGGCTGACTCACGGAATTCTTCATGCACCATTCCAAAAAATACCGCAGCCTACGCCGGTATCCCTCCCGACTTATTTCCTTCAAATCTTGGGCGCCCAGAAATTTCTCAATAAGGTTGATAATCCCTGAGGCCCACTTTTCGGCTGGCGTTGGGGTCAGATTGCTAAATGGTTGAACGGAAGAGTCCATGTTTCCATTTCAACACATCGCATGGTGGTGCCACAATTTGTCAAAGCGGTGACATAGCGATGTCGGACACAGCTTCTTTGCGCTCTCTTATATCAAGGAGGGGGGATAGCTATTTTACCCTTCAGACGTGTTTCGAGGTGCAATCAAGGGCAAAGGAAATAGGCCGGAGATACCTCTTAGGCGGCTAATGCCATGTCTTGAACGAACTCTCTATACTTGTTGGCTAATTCCCCTAGGAGTACATTGAGACCACTATTAACAGTTGCCTCTAAACTAATGCAGAACTTAATGGAATCTTCGATCCCCCTTGTAGGGGTACATTTCCAGACCAGACTGTAGGTCTCAAGCTTTCGGAACGCACGGAAAGAGATACGTATAGGTATTGTCTTGGTATCGCCCACTTCCATGGTTGAAGATGATTCGTGCGCCTTAAGAATCTCTCGTACTTTCTTAAACTGAGGGTGACGAACTGCATGATTTAAATAAAACGCATACATCGCTCTTACGAGTCTGGATTTATCCAACCCCGCTTCCTTTGAGCAATGTTCTAGATATTCGTGAATTGTTTCAGACAGTCTTGGCTGAAGCGTATCAAAGGAGACTGTAAGGGCATCACCCCATTCATTGATTTTATTTCTTAGATCACGATCTCGCTCATAGGCCCCACACACTGAACATACGTTAATGTTGGAAGTGAAAACACGACTCCCAACCTTAATATCGGTGGCGCGCTCTTGGTGAGTCGTCACTTTTTCACATTGTCCACAAAACTTATCCATAAGAATATCTACCTAACTATTCCGTCTTCTCTAAGTGACTGGACCAGAAAATCGACCACGAGTTTAGAGTCCTTGTTTGCCTTTCTAAAATACCCCTTAATATAGAGTTCAAAATTTTCGCCCATCTCTTTGTACGGAACCTTCTTCAGTACGTATACTCGTTCCAATCCTCTCGTATCCGGAAACTCTCTCTTCTTTGCCTCAACCTTAAAGCCATCGTGAAGACTAGGAACTGCCTCCATGAATTCATCTGGAAGATTCGGTTTATCTGTTCTTTCAACGACAACGAACCGACCCTCACGAACCGCCAGCTTCACCTTTTCCAACGGGGTGGATGTAGCAAAGTACTTTACTGAAAACTCTTCATCACTTAATGGAGGCACTTCGACCCCCGTTAAGTGAATCACAATATACTACAAATGTATTATGCTCCGCAATCACTAATAATGCACCGATCCAAAGGATCATAGGTAAGATACTAAAAAATCAGGTGAAATAGTATCAAAACTCGCTGGAAGTACAATGCTTCAGAGTCAATTCGCACACTTTGTATACTACAAACGTAGTATAAACCCATCCTCCTTCCTTTTTGTGTTACTGCGTTGGATTGCCCTGGAATGATACCTGGTGGCCGAGTTGTACGTTTATATCTATATATGGAGGTAAGTATTGAAAGAGTCTCTTAGAAGCAAGATTTCCCCCGAACGTATCGAACTTCTCTCAGAATGGATGCTCCTCGGCCCTGAGGATTATGGGCTGGAAAGACCTACAAAGGAGATGCGCATTGAGCGGCTCTTTGACGCCTTTCTGAAGCTGTTTTCGATTTCCCTAGAGGAAGAGGAACGAAATAAAATGCTCAATGCCCTTTTAAGGTGTGTCTTAGAAGAGGCAGATTCCCTGAACCTGCTGGAAGGGAGCTCCAGGCCTTCCAAGTTACTCGAAAAGCTTCCAAATTTAGACGCCAAGAAACTTCGAGAGCTAAATCGCCTCGTTCAGATTGCCTCCTTTCTCAGTGCCCGCACGAAATGGATGGTCGATCTGGAGATTAGACTTGCTCTGGGCGATCGAACACCGGGAGAAGAAACACGGGATGAGATGAAAGAACTCTCCGGCCTAAACGGCTCTGACTATCTTCAAGAACTAAAGTATCTCTTAGAGGTTAAGACGAAGGTTCCTTCAATCAAAGACTATGCACTCGAGTCAGTGGGCAAGTTCCAGTTTTATAGAAAAATCCAAGGTCGTTGGTTGAATCTCTGGGCTCTTTGGGCCATTTCTTGGCGTCTCTATATGATAGTTCGCGCCGATCACCCGTTCGACCGTGATTCCCTGGGAAAAAATGAGGTGAGTCAAAAAAAACTATTCGAGACGATTACTGTCTTCTTAAATGACTATGTGAAACTCAGATGTCATATGGACCCGAGAATCACTCCGAAAACCGTCCGGAACAACATTCTGGATCGTTTTAGAAAGCCCACAAAGACCGAAAGAAACTTCCTCTCGGGGATTTTGCCACCATACCTTTCATCTACTTTTGACATAGAAAGGGTCCCCACACCAAGGTAATGGGGACCCCGTTACGTATGTATCAGTTAGAAAAGCTCGACTAGCGTTCCTGAGCGTATTGGATTCGTTCCTCGAAAAAAGTTGATCGACTCTTCCGCGTCTCGAGAACCTCAAGTTGGTCCAAGTATTCATTCCCATAGTACTCATTAGGAAGAGGGATATCATGCTCGTACCAATCCGAAAAAAGCTCCGGATCGGGAATTTGGTATAAATTTCCACCCTCCTTAGTCTTTCCGACCTGTTTAAGGTAAAGGCCCCCATTTCCTCTGCCGATTGTATCGCCGAGTCCCTTGGATTCTTTCGGGTCATATCCGAAGTTTTCAAACGCGTGGGCCATAGCTTTTCGAGAATTGATCAGTGTTTCACCGCTCGCGACGAGTTTTCGGCAACAATCCTTGATCCATTTTCGCTGGTCTGCGCGCTTGGAGACTACTGAATCGTGCATGGCACCAGAGGCTTCGAACAAGCACTTACAGGCTCGATCCGATGCATCTTCCGGAGAGAGACCATGTAGGAGTTCGTAGTACCTCTTCTTTTCCTCCCATCGCTCTTGAACCAATCTCAAATCGGCATCTTTGAGTGGCCTTCCATTGAACATTGCCTTCCCTAGTTGCTCTAGTTTCTCATTTAGATTCACTGTTCGTCCTTTCTGTGACGCGGGGGTTGTCCCCGAACGTTGCCGCGAAGTTACTCTTAGGTAGAAATCGCGCCACTCGATCCGCAACTTTCCCTTTCTCAGAATCCGGAGGAAAGAGAGGTTCTCAATTTTTCCTTCAGGTAAGTCTCCGTCCCTAGAGGAATCACTGTTTAGTCAGGAGGGAAAATGACAATGAAAAAAAACAAAGAGTCCAAGAGTGCGGAAAACGTGGAAAGTGTGGTGGCCAAAGAGACGCCTTCCACAACTTCCACAGCTTCCACGGTTCCAGAAGTTTCGAAGAACGGGGCCGCCGCCTCGAGTGCTGGGGACCAAGCGAACATAATTGAAATAGGCACATGGCCTCCTGCTTCCACCGCCTCTTACCCTTTAACAGGCCGGATGGTGATTGATCTGTGCGAACTCTTCTTTCCCCGCCGAGACTTGATCGACCTCGCGACCGCGGAGTTGAAACGAAACTATGCCGTATTTCAGGATGAGGCCCATGCGATCGCCGTCGAAATCGTGGGCCGTGCGATCGAATATTTGTCCAGCCAAAAGAATGACCAGGCATGGAAGGATCGATTTTCCGTCATATTCGGAGGATCCTATCCGGAGAAGGCGAACGAAATTTGGTGTAACAACCGACTCTCACAACGGCGTTACCCCAAAAAACCAGCCATCCAGGATATCCCATTTACATTTCGTTCCAACTTATATGAGCCGATTCCACCGCCGAAAGGTGCCCTTAAGTCCAAATTGGCCCCGGCCCTCCATATGATTGAATGGCAAGATAATGGGAAACCTAAGGTTGTC
>JAYVQZ010000273.1:0-7111 GCA_043776735.1 Deltaproteobacteria bacterium
CGAACATGGTTCCGGACGCGCATGATCCGAAAAAGCGCCACGCGCCGATTATATTCACGACCGACTTGGCCTTAAAAGTAGATCCTAGCTACCAAAAAATCTCGAAGCGCTTCATGGAAAAACCGGAAGAGTTCGAAATGGCTTTCGCGAAAGCTTGGTTCAAGCTCACCCACCGGGATATGGGTCCGCGCGCCCGCTACGTCGGGTCTGAGGTACCTAAAGAGGCTTTGATTTGGCAAGACCCGATTCCCTCGACCGATTACAAAATGCTCAGCGATTCTGATGTCGGCAGCCTCAAAAAGAAAATTCTTAATGCAGGACTCACTACCTCAGAATTGATTCGTACCGCATGGGCAGCGGCTTGTTCATTCCGCGCTACTGACAAGCGTGGAGGTGCCAACGGCGGTAGGTTGCGTTTGGCTCCGCAAAAAGATTGGGCCGTAAATAATCCCGCTGAAGTCGCCAAAGTACTCACGGCTCTTGGGAAAATTCAAGAGGACCAAAATCAATCTAGTCGTAAGATTTCGATGGCTGATTTAATCGTGCTTGCCGGCGTGGCGGCTGTTGAAAAAGCGGCAAGCGATGGCGGCTTGGAAGTGAAAGTTCCGTTCACGGGGGGGCGCAGTGACGCTTCTCAGGAACAGACCGATACCGAAGCCTTCGCGGTGCTAGAGCCCAAAGCCGATGGCTTTCGCAACTTTATTTCTCTAGGAACTTACCTGGCGCCGTTGGATATGTTGATCGATCGAGCGAATATGCTAAGCCTCTCTGTCCCCGAGATGACTGTTTTGGTCGGCGGGTTACGCTCTTTGGGTGCCAATACCGGCGGATCTAAGAATGGCGTGCTGACTAAATCACCCGGCAAATTGTCGAACGACTTCTTCGTGAACCTCCTCGATATGTCGATCAGGTGGCAGAAGTCGAAAAAAGAGGCAGGTCTTTACGAAGGCCTCGATCGTAAAACCGGCGAGTCCAAGTGGACCGCCACTTCAATCGATTTAATCTTCGGTTCGCATTCCGAGCTGCGAGCGATTGCGGAAGTTTACGCTTCAGCAGACTCCAAGCAGAAATTCGCTGAGGACTTCGTCCGCGCTTGGAATAAAGTGATGATGCTCGATCGCTTTGATATTTCGGAGAAGAATCAGAAAATCTAGGGCTTTTAGCGGCACACTACCACAAAAGCCGTCCGGTACTGGAGTCAACAACTCCAAAGTTGCGGAATGGTGCGAAGGAAGTACCTGTAATATTTCCGCCCGCATAGACGGTGGTTCCAGAGGCAGCCAGACCATATACTGTTCCGTAGGCTAGATTCGGATTCCATGAAGTGGGCAAGCCACTAGTGGAATCGATTGCCGCGAGTTTAGATCTCGGCACTCCGCCGACACTGCCGAAGCTCCCGCCCGCATAGACGGTGCTATCAATTGCAGCCAGAGCATAGACGACCCTGTCCGCGTTAGGATTCCACGAGGTCACCTGACCGCTGGCATCTAGTGCAGCAAGATAGCCTCGCGATTGGCCACCGATATGCAAGAAAAAGCCACTCGCATAGACGGTGGATCCAATAACGACAAGGGCGCTCACTTCGTTGTCTGAGCTAGGATTCCACGAAGTGAGGTTGCCATTGATATCAAAGGCCGCAGCACATTTTCTCGCCCCTGCGGCGATCGTGGAAAAGTCCCCGCCTACATAGACGTTAGTGACGCCGACGGCGATGGTCTTGACCGCATTATTCGCGTCTGGGTTCCAAGAGGTGGCGCCGTCGGCCGCGTCAGTGGCCGCAATATTGTTTCTTGCTGCTCCGCCAATCTTTTTGAATACTCCTCGCGCGTAAAGCGTAGTACCGCTGAACGCCATCGCATAAACACTATTATCGGCATTAGGATTCCACGAAGTTACGTTACCGCTGGCATCAAGAGCCGCGATAAAGCCATGGGACGTCCCTCCCATAGAATTAAAATTGCCTCCCACGTAGATGGTTGATCCATTGACGACAAGGGCACTGACAGGGCCACTGGCGTTGGGATCCCACGCGCTGGCGTTGCCACTGTTATCAACGGCAACCAAATAATTTCTCGTCGCCTCGCCTATCGTGGTGAAGCTGACGCCCACATAAATATCAGAACCGCTCGTGGAAATGGCATTAACATAGCCTCCTGTATTTGGGTTCCATGTGGTAATTCCGCCGTTCGAATCCACCGCGGCGACACTCATTCTCGATGCCCCGGCGATCGTGGTAAAGGTCCCCCCCAAGTAAACGGTAGAACCTAAAACAGCGATGGAATTCACAAAACTATTGGCTTTTTTCGACAGAATAGGAGGGAAGGTGGAGTAACTGCAACAAGGAGAAGAAAATGACAAAACCAAACCAGGCAACACGATTGGTGGCACTATTTGCCTTCATTTCGCTGTTGGGATTATCGCGGCACTCACAGGGGTACAATCACATACAGGCCGCCCAGACCCTCGTGCGAGAGGCACGACAGCCCCAAAAACGGTAACGATAGAGCGGCTAGAAGGGACGCTGCGGCGGCCCAGCAGATTATCGCTAGCCGCTATAACCACCAGCTCGGTGGAAATGCGAAGGCAGCTGGCCTGGCATTGCGGAACTACCAACCTGGAAATGGTAATCTTCGTAAAGCCGCACAGGATCTGAGATCGGCACGGGCTCTACAGTAATAGACGAGGTCTCTGGGGACCCCGTGCCCAGGGCGGGGGTGCCCAGAGACCCTTTATTCCGTATTCAAAATTCGCTCTCCACAGTGTGGCATGACGCTTTTTCCTAACGGTGGTTCAATCCGGGGGAAAAAGGGGGCTCGCCATGACTCTTCGACCAATTCTTGTTGGACTCATTTTGATATCTGGCTATTCAGCCAACGCGCTTCCTGGCTTCGTTCAAATGCTGACAAAATATTACCCCTCTGAAAAGCCACAGTGCCTCACCTGCCACTCAGTCTCCAAGGGCGAGAAGCCCCACAATACCAACGTAAATAAACGGGGGCTTTCGTTTTACGATGAAGTGCGGCTCAAGGAAAAGATGCGAAACGACAACCTGCAACGCCTGACGTCGCGGGTAGCCAAATCCGACTTTGTTATTTTTGGAGATACCCGAACCAATGACAACGTTCATCAAACGATCGTCTCCCAGATCTGTGCGCTTGGACCTAAGGCAGTTTTCCATACGGGCGATGTCGTTGCCAAAGGCAGTAGCAATTCACTATGGAATTCGGCAATTGAAATTGAGAACTGTCTCATCCAAGCAAAAATTTTATACCCCACCTGCGGAAACCACGAGGGGGGTTCGTGTCTTAACAATCCCTTTCGCCAAAAGCTGGGAAATCAAAAGCAGTTTTATACTGTCGACGTCGGGCCGTTTACCTTTATTGCGCTCGACTCCTATTCACCCAATCAGGCTCAGTTGGACTGGTTGAAGCAATTACCCGTTGGTAAAAAATATATTCCGTTTTATCACTACGTCCCCTATCCGACGATTGCCGGCCACGGCGCTAGCTCCTATGTGCTCGAAAATTTTCTTCCTGAATTCAAACGCCTCGGCGTTAAAGTGGCCTTTAACGGCCACAACCATGGCTATGATCGCGCCGTGGTCGATAACGTAACCTATGTAACGGCAGGAGGTGGTGGGGCGCCCCTTTATGCCTGCGGGTCCGATCAGGACTACACCAAGTTTTGCGTCTCCGATAATACCTTTGTAAAATGCGCCATCGTGGGGACTTCAATTTCTTGCGACGCGGTCGCTACCGACAACTCGGTCTACGACCACTTCGAAGTAAGCTACTAGGCTTCGTAGGGTGTGCTTTCAGTGCATGCCCGCACAACTTCAAGTCAGCTGCATACTCCGTGAGGACTTTTGAAAAACCAAGGATTAAAAAAGCTCATTCCCACTTACTATTTATAAGTGAATTCAGATAGTTACCGCCTTGCCATTCTTAACCAATTCGGAATGCCCCTTGCAGACCTTAGGGGAAATGCCCTTTCAGATTTTTCCTAAAAAGCGACCGCTTTGGACCCTTTCGTTGCCATGGCTCTTTGCCCTATTCCTTGGCGTGCTCGGCTTCCCGTTACATGGCGACGAACCAATGCAAACACACGGCTCTTCTTCTTCCTATTCCCAACCCCAAACGTTCGCCTATTTGGGAGTTACGCTTCCCACTTCTGTAAATCTAGCAAACCAACTTACCAAAAACGTACCCCAACAAGGGAATTCGACTTTCTGTTCAGTATTTTCCACCGTTTCTCTGTTGGAAGCGGCTTGCAAATCAGTTTCCAAAAAAGAGGTCGATCTTTCAGAGGCCTATATCGCCTATCTATTATTGCAGTACCGCCTTGATGAGAGACGAGGAACAGAAAATGGCCTTCTCGCCACGCCCCATCAAATATTAGGCCTCTATCGAGAGCACAGCGGCGGCTACGATCCAGTAAAAATTCTAGAACTAATGCAACGAGGAAACGTCGGTGAGTCAAAGCGATTGAACTCCGATCTGGAGTTTGCCTCTGCGGTTAGAGAAATAGAAAATCGTTTATTCAAAGAAAACTATGTAATTCCCCTTAGAGAGAAAATAGGTAAATGGAAATCAATGGCAAAAGAGAATGTGGAAAAAGTAACGCAGATCGTTTTTGGTCACCCGAAAAATAAATTAGAATACCAATTAAGACAACCACACCCAGCGGTCACCACGGCGACGTATTCTCCCATTCAAATTCCTATAGGAACTGTGCGTCCGCCCGTACCGGGGGAATATCCTATCTATTACCCCAACCTAATGGAAACTCCTCTGCGCAAAGAAATTACGGAGTCTGAAGTTTCTCCGGTCTACCGATCTCTTTCTAGTGAGGAGAAACGAGAGTTTCAAAGTCCCGAACTAAGGGAATGCTTGGAGCAACTGGATCCCCCAACGGTAATCGAGCGCGGAAGTCGCCTAGAGGCGATGACTTTGCTCGATCAAGGCAGTCCCTTTGTATGTACCCGTAACAATCACGCCACAATTATTGCTGGCTATCGGACCACTGCCGAGTCCGATCACGACATCGAATGGTTGGTGCGCGATTCCGCAAATCGCTCTGCACCAATGACTTGGAAAAAAGGTGGCGGCGAAGGGGCTCCGTGCAATGTGATGATGGCCGTATTTCCGAAAGTGAAAACAAATAAGGTTCAAATAGCATTAGCCATCGGAAAAGAAATTCGCGAATCGAGCGAAGCCAAATGGGCCCGCCAAAGAAAAGCTAAACTCAAGTCCGAGATTGTTTCAGTTGACCAAGGTCCGTATGTCCCGAAACCTGAGAACTCCGTCTCTACTGAACGTAGTCTATTCTCGCCTGGTGCAGGCACCAAATGACACGATATTTTTATAGGTGGCTGTTTTTAGGCTTTCAACGGACCCTGGTGTGGGAAGAGGCTCTCCTGCCGAAATTTTCCCAATGACGGTGCTTTCCAGATTAGAAATTGGTCCAGATCTTCGGGCGTTCCTAGACCGTGCATCTTAGTCGATTCGATTTCAAAAATACTGACGTGCTTCTTTTGAAGCAAAAGCTGATTGTATACAGGACAGGTGTAAAACTCCCCATTCACTCGCACGTCCTGGCGGATCATCTCTTCGGCGCCGTCAAAAAAGTCAGAGGCCAGTCGAAAATAGTAAATGCCGACGGTAGCGTGCTCGCTGATGGTTTTTTTCTCAGCGACTTCTACCAGCCTATCATTGCAGTCTACCTTGGCGTAGCTCCATTTAGGATCGGTGGCTTGGAAAGTCAGAATTTGGCCGTCGAGTTTTTTTGCGAGAGCGCGGTCGATAAAGGCATCGATATCAGCATCAACCCACTGATCGGAATTAGCGATAATCAACGGACTAGTGGGATTTACCTCCCCTTTGGCCGTCATAAGGGTACATACCGAACCGTGAGTGACACTGGGCACAGAAACTACGCAACAGCCAGGGGCAATTTGATTGAGAAAGGCCTTTAGTCCGAATGCCTCTAGTTGCTGAGAGTTGCAAATAAAAGTAAAACGCATCGGATAGCGTTGAGAACGAAAGTTCTCGACGACCCATTGGATCATCGGCTTACCCAAAACTTCTATGAGCGGCTTTGGTTTGACGTAGCCGGCATCAGCAAACCTTTTCCCCTGCCCTGCCATGGGAATGACAACTTCGATGGCGCCCGACGTGTTAAGCGAAGAAGAACCGGGATGATCGATTCGCCTGATCTGTTGCCATACAAATTCAGACGTCACTTCGTCAGGACCAGTGACGATCGCCACGTTAGGAGTGGTCTGCAAGGCGGACTGAATGCCTGGCAAGGAGTCCTCAATGATTAACGCCTGCTCCGCCGTCACCCCAAGGGCGGCGCACGCCTTTTGATAAATTTCTGGATTAGGTTTAGGCGCGGTGACGTTTTGATGGGAGAGGATAACATCAAAGAGATCGTATATTTCCATTTGCTTGAGCATCAGCTCGACCGTAGAGCGGACGCTATTGGAAGCTAACCCTAGAAGATAGCCAGCCGCCTTTAGGCCGCGCAGCATATCCGTGGTGGCTGGCTGGGGCTTACAAAACTCAGCTATATATTCCTGCGTATAGATCTGCTTCATTTCATGCACGAAGCCGTGTAATGAAGAGGGAAATTTTTGACGCTGAGTCAGCAGGCTAAGTTTTACCGAAGTGGGCAGGCCGTTATAAAGTGCGTGGTGTTCCGCCTCAGAGACATGATAGCCGAAAAGAGAAGCGGCGCGCTGGAAGGCCTTAAAATGCCACTGGACGGCATCTACTAGAACTCCATCGAGATCAAAGATGACCGCCCGTATCATAGTCCGCAAATTGTATCATAGGCGAAGGCCCTAGAAACGCACGCCCCTTCGAAGGTCTCAGTCTCCTTCCAAGCTGGGAAGGAGACTGACACCTTTTTTGCTTACGGTTTGGGAGCTAGTTTTAGCTTGGTGATCGTTTCAGGGTAGGTTCTGATTTTAAGGCGTACTCCGCCCTCTTCGAACTTCTCATTCAGCACCGAGGCACTGCGTCGGATTTCACCTATGAGCCCAGTTTTGTCGTCGTAAGGAACAAGAACCTCAACCTCTTTAAGATCAGCAGTGAGCAGATCACGAATG
>JAYVQZ010000274.1:0-7045 GCA_043776735.1 Deltaproteobacteria bacterium
GATCACGTTCGCCTGGGAACCCCATTGGAAAAACAGAACTCGGCGGGCAAGAATTTAAAAGTTTGGGTTTCAGAGATGGTCAATGACGTAGCATGGGACAACGTACGTCCTGCAATCGAAATCCCCCTGAACGCTCAATAACCGTCATTCGTCGGTAACCGCCTCAAAACGAAATAGCGCGGCGCGCTAGTGGTCGAGCTATTTCGTTAAGAGAGAATATCAACTCACGCTTGAGCCGATTGACCGGTTTCAAACGTCCCCAGATAGTGGGCGGCATATGAAAAAACTTGTGCCGTTTTTGATGACTTTTTTTGGCGCGCTAAGCCATTCTGCGACGTTAGAATCGCTTCGTTTCGTTCCTGAACTAAACGGCTGTGAGCCGAATAAACCGTGCATCAAAGAATTGCCGGGACTCCAATGTGCCGATGGCACCAACGCCTTTTATTCAGTCACTTTACGAGAGGGCGCTGACAGTCTGGTGGTCTATCTCGACGAAGGAGGTGCGTGCTGGAACTCTGAGACCTGCAGCATTCCTTTCTTCATCAAGAATAGTTCGCGACCCAAACACATGCGAGACGATTGGACCAGTGGCGGTGGAATCTGGAATAGTCAGGACTCCGAAAACCCTTTTGCAAAACGTTATAACGTAGTGAGTATTCCCTACTGCACGGGAGATGCTTTTATTGGAAATCGAGTGACTCAATATGACTACAAAGGCAAGCCCTACTCGCTTCGTCACGTGGGCTACAACAACGTAAGCCTCGTCCTCGAAGCGGCAAAAATGCTCTTTCCCAATCCTTATCGCCTCGTTTTAATTGGAGGGAGTGCAGGGGGAATTGGAGCTGCGTTTCATATGAGAAACTTGGCGAAGTGGTTTCCCAAAACAAAAAAGTACGTAATCAACGACGGGGGAACCCCTTTCTTGCCTGCGTATTTAAAGGGAGATGAGCTTCACAAAGCTATGGTCGCATGGGGAGCCGACACTAACTTTCCTACCGATATTGATCAACCAGCGCGCCACTTCGGTGATCTTTGGGCCTATAACCGGGCAAAATTCCCAGAAATTCGTTACGCGTTCATCCATTCTTATGGAGACCCAATCATGATGTTCTTTGCAACAGCCCTTGGGGCGATAACACCGGGCAATGTGATTCGAGATACTTTGGTCGATGCGGCGATAAATTACATTGGCGAGAAGTCAAAGAGCCACAAGGTTTTTTATATCGATAACGTCCAGCACACCCGGCTTTTCCGGCAGCTGGAATATCAAAATTCGGATGGAAAAAACTTAAGGACTTGGCTCAATGAAATGGTGAATGATCTTCCCTGGCAGGGAATTCGTCCGATCTCTGCTCTAAGAGATCTGACTCGTTAAGAAGGCTGGCTCCTTGGCTAGGTCCTGGAAAATCGAACTCTGAGGAAAGCATTCTTTGGTAGACGATTTGAGCGAGCGCCTCCTGACCGTTGGAAGCTAGATGAAAACAATCTACGGCAAAGTTTTCTGGCACGTAGGGAAACGTTTTTTTATTCTCTAATACGTAAAAGGTATTTCGAAAAGTTAGCCAGTTCCATTCCCACGCCGTCCGGCGCTCCGTTTTATGAAAGGCGTCAAGTCGAGGAAGAAAAAACGATTCTAACTTTCCCTGCTTCTGCAGTTGAGCATAAAAACGCGAGTAGGGGAAAAAATTATCCCAAGAGTCTTCGCACGTGTACGCGTGTAAATCGCTTGTGTACCACTTATACCCGCGGAGACTTTGATAAACCCGGTAAACCTCTCCTACCGGAATCAGAAATAAGTTGGAATTTAAGTGAGCTTTGTCCCATTCGCTGAAAAAATCGTTCAGCGCCTTCCGATGTCGTTCGATCATCGCGGCGGCCGTAATATCTGCCCCGTCGGCAAAATCATTGTGTCCAATAAAAACCACGGCAATGGCCTTTTTTCTGACGCCGTCGGGAAGTTTCTTGAGCTGATCCTTCACTAAAATGGTGTCCGCGCCTGTCATCCCGTAATTATGGATCTCGACGTCAACTCCAAGGCCGTCCTTGAGCTTTTTTGCTAGACGCGCCGGCCAGGCACTCGCGGGATACTCGTGGGGAGTTCGGTACTTATCCTCGCCCGTGAGCAAATATAGAGCGAGATCCGACAGAAGCTTACTCACCTCGGGCAGAGTGGGCGAATCTTCTAGATTCTTCTCACCGGCAAGAAAACCAGCGGTGAGGGAATCGCCGTACGCTTCCAGAATGACGGGTTTTGAAAAAGCGGCGTGACACAGCAAGGCAAAAAAAAAGAATGTCTTCATCCGTCCTCCGAGCCCATCGCCCACTCTATTTAGAATAACAAAGGGTGCGAGAAATAACAGCTATCGACCGGCGGAGGGGCTGCCTCCTCCGCACGCGAACACGATTTATGAATTTTGAACGGTCCAGTGGAGCAAAACCTTAAAGGTTCGGTAAGTCGATCGAGCTACCTTTATGAATTTATTCCTCTGCCAACCGGTTACCGAATTACTCTTAAAGATCCCAGCACATTACGTGGAGGTATCGGGTATTTCCGTTAGCTTAGTTGATTACTTACTGGCGTTTCTCACTCTGACCATCGCCTTCAAATACGCAATAATATCGGCGGTCATCTTCTCGCCATCCTTACCGTTCACTGCCAGCGACGGCATTGTGGTTCCCGGGCGAAGCTCCGTCGGATTTAATATCCAACGTTTTAACCAGTCCTCTTTCCAATATTCCACTGGGCTAAAAGGCAAAACAAGATCAATCGACTTGTTTCCTCCGTCACCATTTACGGCATGGCAAGTGAAGCAATTCTTTTGATAGGCGACAAAGCCACGTTTCACTGGAGGGGGTGAACTTTTTGGGGGGGCAATTTTAGGAAATCGCTCTTCAGCGTTTAGAAACGAGATGGCTTTGACTTGATAAGGCCAACCTTTGCCGCTCTCAGCTTTTAACTCCGGTTTGTTTTTGTTGTCCCAAACTAGGTAGAACGGTGCCAGCGAAACCACTTCATTCCCCTGTAAAGAATTGATGACTTGAAATTCAGGCTGGCCCGTTCGTTCAAAAACCAAAAAAGCGTCGTGTTCCGTAAATCTTTTTGAAGGGACTACTGCCTGATATCCATCAAGGCAGGTAAAGACCACATCCTCGATTTTTCGCCAATCTTGACCTGCAATTACGTCAAAAAATTTTGCAGCCGCAAAGCCTACGTAAGTGACCTCCTTTTTTTCATGCGGCTCCCAAACCGTAATTGCCTCCAACGGATGGCTCTTTTTTAAGTCGTTTAACTTTAGAATCTGCACATTGCTTTTGGGACCGTGGATTTGAAGCTCAATTTCCGCAAAAGCCGGCAGGCAGGTGAGACCTAGAGCCAGTAATGTCTGAATGAGATTCATGTGTTTTCCCCTGTAAAAATGAACAAATCCTATAGCCCGGATAACGCCATGTTCCAATGGTTTCTATCACTTAGCGCCGCCCGGTTGCTGTAAAACGCAGACTCCAATACACTTGTAATAGGAACTTTCCGTTAAAAATCAGGCCCTTCAAGGGAGGAAGCCACAGTGCGAACCGACCCCCTAAATTCCACCGAACTACGGCAGCAGTGCCAATGGCAACGGGAACGGGCCTGGGATGTCGAGCGAGACATCCCTTGGAGTCTCGGCATCGACACCAGCAAGTACTTCCTGCCCCTAGACGAGAATAATATCGTCTTTCCGGGAGCCTCGCCCCGACAACGAAAAGTCCTTTCCCAATTTGTAGGCCTTCTTATCAATGCCACGATCGCAGAGATGGAAGGGGTGATTCACAAATTAAAAGACGCCGCTTGGAACCAGGTACTCCGGCGAAATCCAGTAAACCCCGAAATGCTGGAACTGGGGGAACTCTTCTTTCAGGACGAGAGAAAACACTCAGTCGCCTTCAATCGCTACAATGAAATTTTTTGTAAGCAAGAAGGGATATCGCTCGAAGACATGAGTCGACTTTTACCCAAGGCATTTGGCTCCTATTTTCAACGCGCCATTATCGCAGACGCTCAAAAAGGGGGCGATGCTTTTTGGTGGGTGGTTGCTTCGGTGGAAGAGGTCTCCATTGAGATCTACCGGATGATTCACCGTTTTGAGACTGAACTAGATCCCCTATACTTCACAGTTCATCGCAAGCACCTTGAAGATGAGTCGCGCCATCGTAACTACGCCTTTTTAATGTTGGAACTGATTGGAAATGGAGAACGGGGAATTCGCGGATTTCTTCGAAGAAAAGCTTCGTTAGTATTAGCGCAAACCGTTTCCTCTGCATGGGTGATTGCGGAGTTAACAAAAGTGTATGAAGCCGAAAACCTAAAAGATCGCCATCCTTTTTTTGCGGAGTTGGCCACGTGCCTTCCACTGCTGCGACAGCAAAGCATTCCTAAACTTTTGTGGAATCTTTTAGTAAAGGCTCCGTACATCAGCACAGTTCTTAATTTAAATTTTCACCGCCATACCAAAGAGACAGCAAAGGCCCAGTTCGTCCCACATGTCCCGCTCCCTACGCCTCAGCCGGGTCCGTTGAGTGGCCATCCGTTCGACAACAGAAAAATCCCTGATGGAAATGCCGCATGAAGGTAGTAACCCGTCACCTTGATTTCGGTCACAGCCGATTGGAGTGGAAAGAGACGGGTAATCCTGACGGGGATATTCTCTTTTTTCTCCACGGTTACCCCGACTCTCCGGAAACATGGGACCAGCAGCTTAGCTTTTTTGCAAAGAAGTATCTTTGCATCGCGCCGTTTAATCGCGGCGTCGGACCTCGTCATGCCAACGAAAAAAATTCCGCCCACAGTCGAGATTCATTTGTCCTGGACCTTCTAGGCTTGGTAAAAAAGTTAGACCCAGGCGGTAAAAAGAAGATTGCCTGCATCGGCCACGATTTAGGAGCCCCCTTAGCAGCGCGTTTTGCCAGACTTCTAGGAGATAGGCTTTCCGCACTGGTCATGATTGGAGGCGTGTCGCTGTCGCAGATGAAGCGCCGAATGACACAACCAAAGCAATGGCTGAAATCCTGGTACATTTATCCGATGCTTGTCCCTGGTGTGGTTGAGACCGTACTCAAGCACATGCCCAAATCCCTACTCAACTTCTCACAAAAACAGGCCGGGTTGCCCCCTCGCCTTGCCACAGAATGGGAGAAGTCTCCCCATCAGTTGTTGGAGCCCATTAAGCAATACCGTGAGTACTTTTGGGAGATGCTTGCCTCTAGTGACCCGGTGAGCGAACGCATTGAACAGCCGCTATTGATGTTGTTTGGAAATCACGACCCCTATCTAGTGGCCCCTACCATGGACGAAGCCCGCCTATTGGGTCATCATTCTCAGGTGCGGATCCTTGAGGGTAGCCACTGGCTCCATCAGGAAAAGTCCGCGCAGGTAAACTTCCATATCGACCAATTTATCAAAGAGGCCACGCATGAGAGGCGAGCGGTGGGTTAGAGCCCTTTCGAAAGTATCCTCCCTCCCTCTATTGAACTTAGCGTCTCCTGGCGCCAATCGAATTCCTAATGAAGAAGAGCTTCGCGGCTATCTGGCTGCGCAGCAGCTAGCTAGAGACGCTGCGCGCCACGTAGCGGCCCTCATCCAACCAGGATGGACTGAAAAACATGCTGCCGGGTTGATAAACACCTACCTTCGCGATTCGGGCGTAAAGAATTTCTTCCACGGAGCCTTCGCCTGGTTTGGCGATCGTGCCAGATTTCGCGGCATCAAAACGTATTCCGATTTTGGGGCTTCTGATCGGACGATTCGGGAGAACGAAATTTTCATTCTCGACGTAGCACCCATTTTTCATGGCTACACTTGTGATATCGGTTACACCTCAAGCCTTGGTCCCAATGAAGAATGGGCAAAGGCTAAGGCTTTTCTCCAATCACTTCGCCATGACATTCCAAAATTTGTGGCTAACGGAATGGCAGGGGATGAGCTGTGGAAAAATTTGGACCAACGGATTTTAAAGGCTGGTTACGACAATATTCACAAACATTACCCCTTTGCCGTCTTGGGTCACAGGATTCATCGTGTAAAGGAAGGTGCTCTGCCTATCGGCGTATTGAATTTTGGTTGGCAGTCCTACTGGTCACTGCTGTCGCGCGGCCTCTTTGGACAACTGCTTAGCCCTCAGTTTCAAGGCGACATGACCGGACTGTGGGCCATTGAGCCCCATATTGGCGGTAACGGATTTGGAGCAAAGTTCGAAGAGATCCTTGTTGTTGAAAAGGGAAAAGCCCGCTGGCTAGATAAAGATGGAGTGCTTTGATGAAAGAAAAATTCTTTTTTGATCGAGTCGTTGCAGTTACCGGAGCCGCCAATGGGATTGGAAAAGCACTCAGTCTAAAACTTGCCCGGGAAGGCGCCATTGTTTGGGCTCTGGATTTTAATCAAACGGCATTAGCCACACTCAATGAGGAAGCTAAAAAGTTTCACCTCTCTCTTTTTACGGAAAAAGTTGATGTTACTGATTCCCTAGCGGTCGCTGACGTCATCTCCAAAATTGTGAAAAACTCCCAGGTTCTCGACATGTGGGTCAACAACGCCGGAATTTCTGGTGTCGGTGGTTTTCTTGCGCAATCGCCCCAGGAATTTTCCAAAGTGGTGTCCCTTAATTTGGAAGCTGTGATTCATTCCACCCGAGCCGTGCTTACTCTAATGGAAAATCAGGGAACAGGAACTTTGGTAAATATGGCATCCATCGCCGGCCACCTCTCTGCCCCCTACATGTCAGCTTATTGCACGACCAAACATGCCGTGGTGGGCTTTACCCGGGCCATTAGAGAAGAATTGAGAATGCAGGACTCCCCAATCAAAGTCGTCTTAGCCTCTCCAGGATTTGTTGATACGTCGATGATTGCCCGAGGGGAAAAGCTAGGTTTTCCTGAATGGCTCCGTTGGGCGCTCTCCACACCAGAAAAAGTCGCGCAGGAGATTCTCTCAGGAGTTCAAGCGGGAGAAGAAGAGATATTCCCTACGCAAAATGGAAAGTGGATGCTTCGTGCCTTTAGATTTTTCCCAAAA
>JAYVQZ010000275.1:0-7028 GCA_043776735.1 Deltaproteobacteria bacterium
CGCTCCAGCCACCGGCAGTAATCACCAGGCGGTTTGCCAGGTAAGTCTCTTTGTCTGTCACCACCTCAATGCCATCTGGCCTCTGCTTCCAGGATCGGAGCCCTTCCTCCCCATGAAGCTCGGCCCCGTCTTCCATGGCGAATTTTCGTAGCGCAGCCAAGGAAGGTTCTACGTCGGCATATCCGGCTTCAGTTTCTAAAACCCCCTCGAAGTCATCGGTGATAGCAAAGGGGTAACGTCGGGTGGACTCCTTGGCGCTTAGGATTTCTAAGGGAATATTAAACTTCTGTCCGGCCGCCCGAATGCGATCGGCAAGGTGGCTATTTCCTTTTTCACCAAAGACCGCCAAGCCTACGCGATGAAAAAAGGTTTTTCCTGCCCGTTCTCCCAATGCGTCCCAAAGGGGATAGGCCGCTTGGAGAAGGGGAATGTAGTCGTTTTTTTCAAAGTAGGCACGACGAACGATGCGCCTTTGGCCGTTGCTGCTGCCCTGATCGTGGCCCAGGGAGAATTGTTCTAATCCCAGAACAGAGAGCCCGCGTTTTACTAGGGAAAACACTGAGGCGGAACCCATGGCTCCCAAACCAACTACCGCTACATCATATTTTTTACTCATACACTCTCATTGGGTGGGCAGGCTGTAATAGAACCACTTTGTCTTTTCTGCGGGCAGGCTGTCGTAAAGCTTTTGTGCGGTGGTGTTTGAGTCTTGAGTCATCCACTCTATTGAAGAGAAGCCCTTTTGTTTAGCCACAGACCGACAATGAGCAATGAGAGCCTTCCCGACCCCTTTTCCTCGCCAAAGGGGAACCGAATAAAGGTCGTTCATTAAGCAATACGGTTTTGCGTTAAGGGATGAGGGCAAAAAATAGAGCGTGGCAAAGCCAATGGGCGCGCCTTGGGTATCTACGGCAACGAACTGAACGCCTTGGGTCGGATGACTCAAAAAATCTGAAAAAAAGCGCAGGTTACGTTCCGAGTCCGGGCTGACTTTATAGAAGCGTTGATAGTCGTCGATTAGCTCAGCCAGCTGGGGCATGAGGTCATGATTTGCTGATATAATACGAAACATGGGCTTGTGGTAACACAGAATTTTCCTGCCGAATATCCTCTCCGAACTCTTGGCCCGGGGTTACAATAAAAAGACCTTCTACACAGAGTTGCCGATGCGCACCCTACTTCCAAGACACAGTAAAACAGTTCAATTTGGTCTAGCTCTTCTCCTTTTGGCGCGGCTTGGCATGGCCGCCGGCAACGAGACCGAGGTGAATGACATCAAGATTTCCTTGGTTAATGAAGATGGGCGAGCCATAAAGCTTTACGCTATTCCCACTAATGCCGATGACCGAAATATCTTTTTTCGGCTTAACGTCGACCCCCGCTACCAAGGCTATAAAAGTGCGGTCATCGAGATTTCGGATAAAGAAAAGGGGCTTAACGCTACGATCGATCTAGGAAATAATCCTCGTTCAATCGCAAGGTGGGATGGTCAGTTTTCCGCAAAGAAAGAAATTGAACCGGGACACCGCTATTTGGTGAGAGGCCTTCTGGTCTTGAAAAATGGAAAAAGGCTCTCCTCAGCCTGGAGTCCCTTTAGTACCAAGAAGCGATCGCTCTACGACGAAGCCCGCCGGGTTCGCCAAAAATCGTTAGCCCTTTTTGTGGTTCCCTATGGGGCGGTTCACAGCATGTTGTTGGTGACTAAGAACGAGAAGACTTTTTTGTTTCCCAATATTGCGGGAAATATCGAGCTTATTTACGAAGATACTCACACCTTGATGCTTAAAATTGAGGCAACGTCGAACATTCTCTTTGGCTACAAACCTACCTCTACAAGCTATTTCTATTCCGACATTTCGCTCTACTATAAATACCGATTGCTGGGAGCTCCGATTCGTTCCCCCACTTTTCCTCCCGAAGATCCCACAGGTAGGGGCACTAAATTAGATTATAAAAACAACGCACTTCTCTTTGGGAATCCATTGAACGCAGAGGTGGGGTTTCGTTTTTTTAGCACTACCCTGAGAGGCTCCGGTGGCTCCCCTTTGGATTCTCAATTGCCGCGGCATTTTGAGGGAATGGCGGCCGGACTCTGGATTGACCAAGCCATCGATCCCGTGCGTCTCTACCTATCCGGGGAGCTGGGCTATTCGCTATTTACCGGGAAAATGATCTCCGGCAATGGGGAGGTATCCATCGTGTATTCAAAATTGGCCAATTTCGCACCCGGCATTCAGCTTCGGGTTCAGTTGTTTAAGGGAAAGGCCCTTCCCGATGCCTTTTCCGGTACGACAAAAGAGACCGATGTGACCAACCTTCTGGTAATGACCGGAGTCGTTCTCAAGTTCAAACTCTGATGGTACCTTCCTGGGGTGAGTAAATTCTCCGTATGCATTGTTCATGACACTCGCCTTCCCGTGGTCCACTACGGCGGAACTGAGCGAGTATTAGGCTGGCTAGCCAAAGGGCTCCTAGAGGCCGGCGTGCTGGTCAGAGTGGCCTGTCAAAAAGGCTCTTTGCTTCACGGCGTATCCATTCACGCAATTGATTTTAAGAAGCCAATTCCTCCTCAACTGCCTCGCGCTGATATTTACCATTTCTTTTTTACCCCTCCTGAATTTATTGATGCTCCCCACGTCATTACCATTCATGGAAATGGGAGAGTGGGTGAGCGTTTTTCTGAGAACACAATTTTTGTCAGTCGTAACCACGCTCTTCGGCATCAGTCGCAATCCTTCGTCTACAATGGTGTCGATCCGAACGAGTCTCGTTTTGAAGAGAAAAAAGGTCGTGAGCTGATTTTTTTGGGGAAGGCTTCATGGAAAGTGAAAAATGTACGTGGAGCCATTCGCATTGCAAAACAGGCTAGGCAGCCGTTGGAAATTTTAGGGGGATCGCACCCTCTTAGTTTTTGGCACCGCACTCAAGGAATCTTTTGGAGAGGAATGGTGGGGGGAGAATTAAAACGTACTCTTGTGGCCGAGGCGTCAGCACTTCTTTTTCCGGTTCTTTGGCATGAACCGTTTGGGATTGCCGTGATTGAGGCATTGGTCTCAGGAACTCCGGTTCTGGCCAGCCCGTTTGGTTCTTTACCTGAGCTTGTTCCCAATGAGGTGGGACGGCTTTGTTACAGCGAATCTGAATTTGTTTCGGCGGTTTCCGAGCTTGGAAAGTTCTCTCCGAAGGCATGTCGGGATTGGGCAATGAGTCAATTTCACTACCAGGCGATGACCAAAAACTATTTGGAAAAGTATGAGCGGGTTTTAGGCGGCGAAAAATTAAACCCAGTTAGGCCCGAGGCAACTCAGACTCCGGAATTCGGTTGCGTCCTTGCTCGGTGAAGTAGCAAAGATCTACCCAATCTAACTTCTTTGCCGTTTCATTATAAATGCGACAACGAGGGATCGGAGCGGCATAGAGATGCACGCTTACCGCTGGCTCGCTCGACGCATTTGAGATGGAATGAATGGCCATGTTGTCATCAATGTATTCAACATCGCCCACTGAGTGAGTTTCCACCGGTCCTAAGCAACTAAGTCCTTTTGCCCCATCGGTTCGGGGGAATTCATAGTTTCTGAAGGTTAGTGTGCCCCGCATCATCCACATCCAACAGCGTGAGCTAGCATGATCGTGGATTGGAGTCCGGTGCCGTGGCAGCCAGGTAATCACTATCAGTTCATAATTTTCATTTTTTGAGACCAGGTTACGGCCGTAAGTGTCGTTGCGAAAAAAAGTAAAGGGAGAAAAGGCCGTTGGTTCAAAGGGGCGCTGGGTCAAAAAGTTCGTTACCCCATCCCCCTTAAAACCCTCAGCCGATTGGCTGTTTAGAAATTCCAAAAACTCTTGAAGTTTGACAGGATTCTTCATGCTAGACATAAAGCTAACAGCTTTTGTGGGTAGTCGCCACTCCCGCTAGGCGCAAAATTTAAATACGAATGAGGAATTTATGGCCAAGCATGGATATACCAAAGAACTTTTAGTCCTTCCCTTTGATCATCGCGCGTCGTTTCAACAAAAGATGTTCGGAATTTTCGGCGCTCCCACGCCGGACCAAGTAAAACTGGTCAGCTCTTATAAGACTCTCATCTATGAGGGGTTCGCAAAGGCCGTTGCCTCAGGCCTTCCCAAAGAAAAAATGAGCGTTTTAGTCGATGAACAGTTTGGGCAAGAGGTAATTCAACGGGCTCGTCGCGACGGAGTAACGCTATGCGTCTGCGTAGAGAAAAGCGGCCAAGATGAATTTGATTTTGAGTACACCACTTGGAAAGAGCATCTAGACGAAGTAAATCCCCAAATCGTCAAGGTGCTGGTTCGATACAATTCAGAAGGCGATAACGTGGGCAATGTTCGACAATCAGCCAAACTTGCCGAGCTATCGCGTCATTTAGAAAAGACCAACCGCAAGTTCATGTTTGAGCTACTGGTTCCTGCAACTGAGGAACAGCTTAAAAAATGTAATGGCGACAAAAAAGTCTACGATGTGGAACTTCGCCCCAAGCTAATGATCTCCGCCATCCAAGAGCTTCAAAAAGCGGGTGTTGAGTGCGATATCTGGAAGCTGGAGGGGCTTGATCGCGAGTCTGATTTTGAAGCCGTCTGTGCGGCTGCCACCGCTGGTGGCCGAAGTGATGTTGGTTGTATTCTTCTAGGCCGTGGTGAGAACGAACAAAAAGTTCGGGATTGGCTGAAAGTGGGAGCCAACGTTAAAGGGGTTATTGGATTCGCCGTAGGACGAACGGTGTTTTGGGAACCTCTTAAGGCCTTCAAAGAAAACCGGATGACTCGGGATCAGGCTGTGGCTCAAATCGCTGAGACCTACATGGGACTCTGCAAACTGTGGATAGACGAGCGCGCTTAGCTCGTTAGAGAGCTGCCGACTTTATTTTTAACAGGTCGTCAATTTTCGATCTAATAGTGGCGGGATCGGTCATCGGTAGGGAGCATCGCCCTTCCGTGCAAACGAAAAGGGCGGCCTTTCCCATCTCGGGGTAGTTCACATCGTTGCGGCGCAATGGCCCTTCGGTTTTATCCCACCACTCAATTCGTCGGTAATTTGAAGGGTAGGCCAGTCCTGATTTAAAAAGGGCGAGGGCTTTGGGATCCTTTTTGCCACCAACGATGGTCAGGTGCAGAGGCGGCCGTACGACTTCGTCGTCAGCTAATAAGGTTCCAGCTGTGGGATACGCAGCCGCCAACTCGGGCTGTACTAAATAACTCAGGGCCTGTTCGGTCATTTTTTTAAATAATTCTTGGCCGGTGTAGTGAAAGAGGCGAATGCCAAAACGTGCCAATCGAATATTTTCCATTCTATCCCAGTCTGGCTTTTGTCCAGGTAGCAACGCCGAAGCGGCGGTACGGTAACCAAACGCTTTGCTATCAATTTCGACGGAGAATGTCTTAATAATAAATTGTGCTGCCTTTTCAGCGTACTGTAGCCACTTCTTGTCCCCGGTAACCTCATAGAGGGAGAGCAGCGCTGCCCCCATCTCCTGATTATCTCCGAGGTACGGGCCGGCAGCGTCTTTTTCCGAATGATTGAAGCCGCCGTCTATCCTGCTTCGATTCTTTAAAATCCATTCCGCTGCATTGGCACCTAGCGCCAGATCCTCCGCGCTACCAGTGACTGAATACAGGGCAGCGAGGCCTTGAATGTACCAGCCATTTTCTCTGGCGTAGAGGTTGCGATCGATAGTGGGAATGCCCTTCTTCCTTCGTTCACCATCGGAGAGGGAGAAGAATTCGGAACTATGATTTCCTTTTACTAAGTCGGCATCCATGCTGGTAAAGAAAGCCATTTCTGGACTCAGCAAAAACCCTTTGAGAAATTTTTTCACATCATTGGCCGCAGCAAGAAACTTGGCGTTTTGGCTTAGCGCGGCCGCGTAGGAATATAGCTGAAGATTTTTTGCCTGTGACCAAGCGATTTTTTCAAAGTGGGGTTCACTCCATCCATGCACAGAATATTGATAGGCGCCGCCCCAAACCGGATCGATCAGAACGAGCGCCTTCGTAAGTGTGGTTCTGGCTTGTTTGGCACTCTTGGGATCGCCTCTCCAGGCTTCTAGTAGCGCCAGTTCTTCTGAAGGGCCAAAGAGAAATTTATGAATCTGACCCCATCCGCCATTTTTATCGTCGCATTGGTTGAGGTGGCCCTTTTTTAGCTTTGCCCTGAGTTCTTGGGAGAGAAAAGGGCTCTGGGGAACAGTCGGTTTCTCAATTTCGTTTTCCTCTTCGGGCTCAGGGAGTTTCACCAGTTTTTTGGCAAGGGCCAAGAGTTTTTCGGGTGGCTGGAACCCGGCGCGCTTTGCTAGTTCACGACCATCACCGTCAAAAAGAATGGTTGCTGGCCAACCCCAATCAGAATAACGCTGAGAAAGATCCGGGCGGGAATCTTGATCCACACGAATCAGAATGAATTTCTCAGTCAGAATTTTTGCCACATCAGGGTTGGAGTAAGTTTTCTCCTCCATGACATGACACCAGTGGCACCAAACGGCTTCAAGATCGAGTAAGACCAACTTTTTTTCCGCCTTTGCCTTCGCAAAGAGTTCTGGTGACCAGGGGTTCCAGTTTAACGTGGCGTGGCCTGATTCCGCAGAAAGCATGGGAACAGCGAGTAGGAGAGAGGCAATCGTAAGTCCGACAAACCTATTACGCATTTTGGAACCCAGTGATGATGCCGTTTTGGGTCCATCGTTTAAACCAATGGGAGGCCTGTTTTTGGGAGATTTTCAGCTTTTCAAAAGTCTCTACAAGACTTTCTAAAGCATGGCCGTTAAATAGTCGCTCCAGAACCACAAATTGATTTTGGGCAATGCGAATACATTTCACTTTTCCGTTTTGCCTAAACACTACCCAGAAGAGTTTCTTTTTGGAGCGGGGAACTTTGGTACTTGTGGCGCGATCGACTTCCCAAGCGGAGTGGAATACGCGAACCGTGGGATGGAGAAAGAAAAAATTGGCAACCGTTGCAGCCATCTTTGGACCAAGGGTGGCTAGCTTAGGGTTAGCCACCATCGAGGCGACAA
>JAYVQZ010000276.1:0-6981 GCA_043776735.1 Deltaproteobacteria bacterium
CGACCCCCTAAAATGATGCGCGATGCCATCCCCTTGGGAAAATAGAGTTTTTTGGCTTCCGGTGGTTGCCTAGGTCTTCAAAAACGCGTACCTTTTTCAATGTGAATCCAGTCCGCCACGCGCTAAATAGAGTCATGGGGATGTTCTCCAGCGATCTTGCGATCGATCTGGGAACCGCAAATACCTTAGTTTATGCAAAAAATCGGGGACTCATCATCGATGAGCCTTCCGTTGTTGCGGTGCATAAGAACCCTCGCGGAGGTCCTAGCCGAGTGCTGGCGGTGGGGCGTGAGGCCAAGGAGATGTTGGGACGAACCCCGGGCAGTATCACGGCCATTCGGCCGATGAGAGACGGTGTTATTGCCGACTTCGAAGTCACCCAGAGTATGCTCAAATATTTTATTTCCAAGTCGCACGAGAAGATCGCTCTCGTCCGGCCTCGCATCATTATCTGCGTTCCTTTTGGGATCACTCAGGTGGAACGTCGTGCCGTTCGTGAGTCCGCTCAATCCGCTGGAGCACGAGAAGTTTTCTTAATCGAAGAGCCGATGGCAGCCGCTATTGGTGCCGGACTTCCGATTACCGAACCGTCGGGCAATATGATTGTGGACATTGGGGGCGGCACTACCGAAGTTGCCGTGATCTCTTTGGGCGGCATCGTCTATAGCCAGTCCGTTCGAGTGGCTGGGGATAAGTTTGATGAGGCAATCGTAAGTTACATTAAACGCCAATACAACCTGCTGATTGGCGAACGCACTGCCGAACAGATTAAGATTGAGATCGGCAACGCCTTTCCTTTTGATGAAGTGAAGTATTGTGAAGTTAAGGGGCGCGACCTCGTAGTTGGCAGTCCAAAGACGGTAACCGTAAGCAGCGATGAGATCCGAGAAGCTCTCGTGGATCAGGTGAACATCGTAGTGGACGCGGTAAAACAGGCATTGGAAAGAACGCCACCGGAGCTTGCTGCAGATATCGTGGATAAGGGAATCGTCCTTGCTGGCGGCGGCTCCTTACTAGCCAATTTTGATATTCTCATCCGCGAGCGCACCGGCCTTCCGGTGATGTATGCCGAAGACCCCCTGAAGTGCGTTGTGATCGGATCGGGAAAAGTTTTAGATCAGCTCGATCTTCTGAAATCCCTTACGATCGAATAATCCGAGCGTCCTTCCTCTCCCAAAACGTCTCCCTATTGAATATTTCAATGCGCTGTGTTGTGGTGCCTCTATAGCAAAGGTTTTACAGGGAATGGGAGCGATCATGGCAGTCGTTGGATGGGTTCGCCTTCTGGGGGTCTTCTGCTTTGTTTTCGCGGCAAATTCGTTGTTCGGGGCACCTTCAATTCCCGAAAGCATTCCCGTTACCGTTCTCGTGAAATCGAGTCCCTTAATACGCCCCCGCGGCGCCTCCATCGCCCCTCCTAAGCAAACGTACAATGAGTTGCCGGGAGTCCTATATACCCGAATCAACTCGATTGAGCGTGAGCGTTTGGGTGCCCCCCCACTTCGTATAATGCCGCTGGTAAAGTACGGACAAAAAGAACAGCTAAGTTTGGATTGGGTGGACGGTGACTCAATTGCGATCGCTTGGGATCGTATGCGCAGTAAAAACGGAATTTTGAGTTTTGAGACCGCAGACGGAACCTGGGCCTTGGGAGCGCCGGTGGGGATCCGGGTAAAAGAGGGAGAGCCCCATCGTATTTACCTTTCAGTTCGCCATCTAGAACTAGTGGATACCCTTGGTGGAACGGGCATTGCGAAGTCCCGAATATTGGACATCGAGCTCGAAGACGTTTCCAATCGGGTGTGGTCTGTCCCGCGTCACATGACCGCCGCCACCGCGTTGGGCCAGTCCCCTTATTTTCTTTCTGCCGACGGCGAAGCCTTACTTCCGGTAACTATTCTAGGATTTGAGAATAACTCCGCCTGGGTCTGTTCCTCGCATGAACTAGAGAGCGGGAACATCAAATCGGTTCGTTTGCTTTTAATAAAGGCTGAGT
This sequence comes from Deltaproteobacteria bacterium, assembly GCA_043776735.1. Classification (GTDB taxonomy): domain Bacteria; phylum Bdellovibrionota; class FAC87; order UBA2466; family UBA2466; genus JBGSST01. The sequence continues at coordinate 1,997 of JAYVQZ010000276.1, forward strand.
TATTGCGTCGAGCCCCTGTAGTAGAACTAAGCCGAACCCTCAGCGAGGCTGGCAGAAAAACCATTCCCTTGGAATGGCTTGCCTCTTTTGTTCAACGAACCGCCGAAATTCCACCCCACACGGCTTCACGCCTTAGTTTTGTAAAACAGACATTGGAAAAAAAACGGCCGGATTGGAAACCGGAGATCACTTTGACGAGAAAAAGCTGTGCGCTCAACGTCGCTCAAGGGGCGCCGAATCCATAAAAAAGTTTACTAAAACAACCCGCTATTCAGCTGGCCCCCACGAAGGAGTAAAACACTCTTTATCCGCAGGAGAGACCTTCCGGCGGCCGGTGCCGTCCAATGCCATGACGTAGATACCATAGTTGCCACCTTCGTTTGCGGCATAGGCAAGGTGACGTCCCGTGGGCGCCCAGGTGGGATTCTCGCTATTCACTTTGCGACGACCCATGCGATCGCCAATGGTGAGACGAGCTAGGTTATTTCCATCAGGATCGATGCCGTAGAGATCAAAATTACCTTCTGCCAAGCGCTGGGCAGCAAACACTATTTTATCTCCCTTTGGCGACCAGGCTGGTGACGCGTTATAGGTTCCCGCAAATGTCAGTTGATTTGCCGACATCGTCGCAAGATCCACTACATAGATCATTGGATGACCGGTACGCGCGCTGGAGAAGACCATCTTGGTGCCGTCAGGCGACCAGTTTGGCTCCACTTCAAAAAGGAGGTTGACCGAACTTGCTTGAAAGCCCTCACCAGAGAATTTTTTCCATTGAATCTTACGGCTAAAAAGTTCTGGGTCTGCATTGGTGATGTTAGGATTTAAGAGGTAGATCTCAGGGCGGCTAGAAAAACTGAGAGTGGCAGCGAGTTTTGACCCGTCCGGGGAAAATGCACCACCGCTGTTCATTCCCTCTTGGGCGGAAACCACGGTACGCTGCCCATTACTCAGATCATGACGCTTAAGCGTCATCCCTTTTTTCTTAACTCCTTTATAAATGCGAAACTCAAACTGGGTATAAACGATCTGCCTTCCCGAGGGATGCCAAGAAGGACTCAGCGAGAGTGTCTCATCCGTTGTGAGGGGTTTGACATTGCGGCCATCGGAATCCATCACGTAGATCTCTTTGGGAGGAGAACGATGCCTTTTTAAATCACGGCAGGACATTAAAAGGCGGCTGTTAAAGAGCCCCTTTTCTCCAGTCAAATTCTTAAGAATGTCTTCGGACAAAGAGTGAACCAAACGGACGTACTGGGCAGGCGAATAACTATAGCGCGTTGAAAATATTTTTTTCTTACCTGGGATATCAAATAGGAAAGCCTCTACGTTGAGCTTACCGGCAACCACTCGATACCCCAATTTCAGAACAAAATTCGCCTGGAGGTTGGCCCAGTCATCGTAGCGAACCGTACGGACATCACGGGGTTGGTCATGATTGGTGTAAAGATTGGGAGTGATAAACTCAAAGAGGTTCAACAACTCTAAATCCTGTTTGAGCTGCTCCTCCACTTTCCTGGCTAGTTCTGGGTCCCCAACACCAGCTCCGTCTGGCAGCAAATGCGTCTTACCCACAGCAATCTTGGCCTTCTTTACATTGGCCCCCATGACTTCGATATAGATCTCAGCTGATGCCGTAAGACAAATAAAAAGGCTGACGGCAAAAAGGGAAAACAGAGTTCGAATCATTTAATTCTCCGGTTTAAATTCTAAATTGATTCCGTCAGAAACCAAAGACATGTCCTCAGGAACAGGAAAAGGCTGCGACGCCTCCACGGCTTGAAGTACGGCGGCGTCATACACCGGATCTCTGGAGGCTTTCATGAGCTTCTTGTCCTTAACGCGTCCCGTGCTTGTGATCTCAATATAGACGGATGCTGCCAGCCCTTTTTTCTTCTGCCAGGGAAAGATATTAAAATGCTCACGCACCTTCTGGGCGACAAGGGCCGAGTAACGATCTTTGGCCGTCCCCACCTTGCCGGACATCGCCGTCCCTTGAGACTTCAAGTTTCCAGATATCTTAGTTCGGCCCTTTTTACCGCCGTTGTCTTTGAGTGCATTGAGAGCAGCCTCTTTTTCAGCCTGCCGTTCCAATTGCTTTAAAGCCTTATCTTTGTCCGCATGCGCTTTCTTTTCGGCCTCTCCGGCCTTTTTGAGCTCTTCACTCTTTTTGGCCTTAAGGTCGGCAGCCTTTTTCTCTTCGGCTAGATGCATCGCTTCAGGATCGTCGGCGGCTTTTACCTCTGGGGCAACCGATGGATTCTCGGTAATGGGAAGTGTTGCGTCCATTTCGTTTTTTTGATTCATCAGTTCATCGGGAAGCCCGACCACGTCCACTTGAATAAAATTTTGGTACATTTCGATCGTATTCAACTTCTTAGTAGGAAACAGATGGATACCTAGCTTCTCTAAGCCCGCCACTGCCATAAAGAGCATCGGAATGGCAAAATGGATAGAAGCGGAGACAATAAGAAAATAACGAGGAACGTGTACGAACTTTTGATCGATGGCCTCGTCGCTCATTGTTGTTATTTCTTACGTGTCGTTTTTTGGGGGGCATCCGGGGGAACGGTTACCAGGCCAATTTTGTCTATCCCCGCGTTTTTCACCGTGGCCATGGTCTGTGCAACCATGGAGTAAGGCAAAGCACCGTCAGCGCGAATAAAAATTTCTTTGCGAGCACGCCCTTTGTATAAAATCTGCAAACGACCGGCGAGGTTGTTCATATAAACCTCCTCCTTGTTGAGATAGATCCGCGATTCCTTGGTGAGGCTAAGCGTCACTGGATTTTCCCCGCGCTCTATCGATTTCGTCTTTGCCTTTGGAAGCTGAATAGGAATGCCGTTCTCCATGAAGGGTGTCGTCACCATAAAGATAACGAGCAACACAAGCATCACATCGACCATCGGAGTTACGTTAATTTCTGCAACCGGGCCCCTTTCGTCGGAGCCGCCGCCAAGATTCATCGCCATGGTGCCACCCTTACATTCCAACCAGTTGGATTAGCCGGTAAGAAAATTGCGTCGGACAATATTGAGAAAATCACTTGAAAAGTTTTCCATTTGGACCCGAAGACCCCGAATCTTGTGGATGTAATAGTTGTAACCCATCACCGCCGGAATCGCTGCGGCTAGCCCAATTGCAGTAGCAATCAGCGCCTCCGCAATTCCAGGCGCCACGGTGGCTAAACTTGCTCCACCGGCGACTCCAATATTTTGGAACGCATTCATGATACCCCACACGGTCCCAAACAAACCGATAAAGGGCGAGACGCTTCCAGTCGTTGCCAAAAAGGTAAGTGAGCGTTCCAGTCTCATCTGCTCGCTCCGATTAGCCCTTCCTAGAGCGCGCTCTAAATTGCTAATCGATTCCGACCCGGCGCTCTTTTGTTTTTCCTTCTCTAAAATTCTCTGGAGTTCCAAATAGCCGGACTGAAAGATCTTAGCCACTGGTGCCGAAGTGTATTTTTTGGACTCCGAATAAATGTGGTCCATGCTCTTTCCGCTCCAGAAGATATCTAAAAAGCGGTCAGCGTGTCGGCTGGCGTTGCGAATGGCCCCCCATTTAAAAAAGATAATTGCCCAACTCGTTACCGAGAAGGAGCAAAGGAGCAGGAGAACTAACTGAACCACAAAGCTTGCATTTAAGATGAGGTCCATTGACCCCACCGAAGAGACAACTTCCTTTGTGGCATTGGCGGCATAGGCTACAGGCATTGGGTAGTCCGGGTAAATTTTTGAAATTTTGAAAGTAATTCCAGCTATTGCGGTTCTTTTCCCATTTAGTGTATGAGACAGGCCCAATAGCGTCAAGGAGCCGTGGTGCGTCAGATTTCTAAGGTAATTGTAGTAGGGGCAGGGCTGGCTGGAAGCGAAGCGGCATGGCAGATCGCCCAACGTGGCGTTGCCGTTGATCTTTACGAAATGCGTCCCGGATGCCCCACCCAAGCGCACAAGACGGATAAATTCGCGGAGTTAGTTTGCTCCAACAGCTTTGGATCGGATTCGCCCCACTCCTCCTCCAAAATCCTTAAGGATGAGATTACCGTTCTTGGCTCGTTTATCCTGGAAAAGGCCCGACAGGCAGCCGTTCCCGCCGGAGCCTCGCTTGCTGTTGACCGCGAACTCTTCTCCCTGGCGGTGACTCAAGCCTTAAGGTCGCACCCTAAGATAACGGTCCATAGCCAGGAGTTTTGTGAGCTTCCGGATGATGCCATTTGCCTTATCGCTACCGGACCTCTCACGTCAGCTCCCCTTTCTGCAGTTTTGAGCAAGAAGCTCGGTGGAGAATCTCTCTACTTCTACGACGCGATCTCCCCCATCGTTTCGGCCGATAGTTTAGACATGGATAAATTGTATTTCGCCAACCGGTGGGACAAAGGGGAATCCAAAGACTTTCTCAACGTCCCTCTTACTCAAGAGCAGTACGACACTTTGTTAGACGATCTTCTGTCAGGCGATGTGGTTTTGCCGCACAACTTTGAGGAAGAAAAATATTTTGAAGGCTGCATGCCTATTGAGGCCATCGCCGCAAGGGGAAGAAAAACCCTTTCGTTTGGTCCGCTAAGGCCAGTTGGCCTTCGAGATCCCCGTACCGGATTGCGTCCCGCGGCGGTGATTCAGTTGCGCACTGAAAATCAACACAAGACCGCCTACAACTTGGTGGGCTTTCAAACCAAATTAAAATATGGCGAGCAGCTTCGGATCTTCCGCAAACTTCCCGGTCTTGAGAATGCAGAATTTTTAAGGTTAGGAAGCATGCACCGAAATACGTACCTCAACTCGCCTCAGGTGCTTTGCCCTACGCTACAGCTTCGTTGTGATCCCAATATTTTTATCGCAGGGCAACTCACGGGCACCGAGGGTTATTTGGAATCCACGGCGTCGGGAGTGTTGGCAGGTATCAACGTGGCGAGATTGGCCCTTGGAGAAACTCTCCTCACTTTAGCGGAAACGACAATGCTAGGCGCTTTAATGAGCGCGGTA
>JAYVQZ010000277.1:0-6886 GCA_043776735.1 Deltaproteobacteria bacterium
GCAAAAAGGTACTAAGTACCTTTTTGCATGATAGCAGAGGCTCACGGGCGTCCGTGAGGTCAAAGTGACGCCATACCGTTGCGAATGACGGTTACTGAATGATTTCGTCTGGCGAATAGACGCGAGAGATTTTTAGTCGCTGATCGGAAGGCAGCTCTTTTTGCTCCTCTGCCAATTGTTTCTCTACAACGGACTTGTCGGCAACGATGGCCACGACCCAGCCCTCTTCAGACTGGCGCGCGGATAAGGCGTCTAAGACTTTCTTATTTGTGATATCGCCGATCGTCTTGGCAAAAGCCTCTTGATCGAGCACGGGTACGTTGTAGAGGTAGCTATAGAGCCGCTGCCATAAACGCTTTTCCGCCGATTCAAAATCAAAAGGGTAGGAATTGATCAGACTGTCTTTGGCGAGCTTAATCTCATTATCCTTCAAGCCCTCTTTTACATAATCCTTCCACATGGAAAGCAGCTTCAAGGTCGTCTTAGCCGTAAACTCCACCGCAGGAGTCGACGAAATCATATAGAAGCCTTGCTGGTTGGTGAGCGGTCCCATTCCGCCATAGGTTGCGCCAATGGCGTACGTCCACCCCAAATCAGAGCGGATCACACGAAACAATCGGGATACCAAGGGCTCGCCACCAAAGGAGTAATTTCCGGTCATTAACGGATACCGAAAGGGATCGGAAGCTACAATGCCACCTTGGCCCAAAGTCACTGCGCCGGTCGCCGTCTTTGGTTTGTGAACCACAATCAATGTGGGCTTGGTGGGCAGCTTAAGGGCCGTGGGAGCCTGCGAACGTTTCGCTCCATCGGGCAAGCCATTCCAAAGCTCCAGGCACGCCTTCTTCATCTCTTTCTCCTTAAGAGGGGAGGCGATGGCAAAAACTACATTGCCCTTATTAAAACGATCGTTATAGGCGAGCTTAACGTCATCCAGGGTAATCGAATTTACTGTCGTCATGGTGCCTGAAAGCGGAAGCTCCAGCACGCTGCCGGCAAAAAGAGTACGGCGGATCGCAAGGCCAGAGAGACGCGAATTGTTGTTTTTAACATTCGAAATCTCAGCGATATTCTCGGTCTTTAGCGAATTAAGTTCCGCCTTGGCAAAGGCTGGCTTTAATAGCGCTTCGGTTAACAGCGCCATAAATTCCATCGTGTTTTCTTTAATGACCCGACCAGAAAAAATTAGCTGGTCATGGGAAACACGGCCGCCAATGCTGGCGCCCATTTTCTCAATGGCATTTTGAAACTTAGACCGATCCCGTTTTTTGGTTCCCCGGAAAACCAGGTCGCTCAAAACATTCGACAGACCACTCTTTCCTAAGGGGTCTGAGGAAGCCCCACTTAGAATCAGTACCTGAACGGTTGTTGTAAGAAGAGTAGGATCCTCTTCATAAATAATCTTTGGTTCTGCGGCACCCACGACGTACCTCCCGTAAATAGAAAATGCCATTAAAGTTACTAAAAATAAGCCTCGACCTTGCATGGGATTAACCCTTCTTAATTTTTGGCGTAGCTTCTGAATTTGCTGGTGAATTCGCTGGCGGCTTAGCAATGGGTCTGACGACCACAACGGACCGAGTTTTTTTATTCAGATAAGCCTTCGCCACACGCTGGATGTCTTTGGCAGTTGTTTTGTCGTATTCGTCGATGATTTCAAAACCGCGCATGTAGTTGCCCGACATCATCAGAAACTCGCCCAGCGAGTTAGCAAGCTCCGAGCTTCCTGAAATATCGTCATACAAGCTGAGCTTCTCTTGGTTGAGTGCGCGTTCAAACGATGCCTTGGGAATCGGTTTAGCCTGAAGAGCTGCGATCTCTTTATCGATAATTCTCAGCGCTGACTCTGCCTTTTTGCCTTCGGTCATATGAACAGCAAACTCAAACAGATCCGGACGACTTGCGGCCGACGCATGGGCGCCAACTGCGATTCCGTTGTCGATGAGAGTCTTTCGTAAACGAGATTCCATTCCACGTGAAAGGTGAGTCGACATAAGTTGCAAAGGAGCTGCGTCGGGATGGTTCACCGACGGAATGTGATAGGAGACCATCAACACTTCCGAAGTGGCATGGGGATGAGTGGTCTCAAACTTTCGTTCTTTTGTTTGAGGCGGCTCTACCGGCATCTCGGGCTCAGGAACCACTTGGGAGGGCATGTCCCCGTAATACTTATCTACGAGCGGCAATAATGCCTCTTCGGTGGTGTCTCCAACCACAATGAGGGTAGCGTTATTGGGAGCGTAGAAAGTTTTGTAGAAGTACTGCGCCTCCTCTAGGGTGAAGCCTTTGATTTCCTCTTCGGTTCCCAGAACGGTATAGCGATACGGAGCCACCTGGTAAGAGGTGCTCATAATATGATCCCAGGCAATGCTTCCGGCAGAATCTAAATGGCGACGTAGCTCACCTACCACCGCCCCTTTTTCTTTTTCAAAAATTTCAGACGTTAAATTCAAAGAGCGCATCCGATCGGATTCAAGCTCCATCAACGTCTCAAGCTGATGCGAAGGAATGCTTTCGTAATAATTGGTGCGGTAAAAATAGGTCGTGGCGTTCTGTTTATCTCCACCAAGACGTGCGGTGATCTCATCAAACTTTCCATCGGGGTACTTTTTGGAGCCGCGGAACATCATGTGTTCAAAAAGATGAGCCAGACCGGTCTTGTTTAGCTTAGGGTCCAGCTTTTCATTTACTGATCCCACCCGAAACCAAATTTGATAGGTGAGCACTTTGGCCTGATGACGGGGAACCAAAAGGACGCGAAGCCCATTGGGCAACGAGAACTCTTGAATCTTCTCACCATTGAAAAGTTTTTTGGTACCGACTTTTTTATAAGCGGCAGAAGCCGAGCGAGCTGGCATAAGGACGACTCCAAAAAGGAAAAGAATGCTGAGCAAAGAAGAATAATGAGCCATGACTACCTTTCGTAACCTAATCTTTGGGAATCGTCACCGTCTCCCCTGGAGGAGGAGTGGTCGTCGTAGCTTCGGGAACAGGCTGCGCCTCTATGGCCTCACCTTCCCCTTGAGGCTTACGCTTTTTTGCCTCTTCCGCTTGGGGAACGTTTTTGTCAGCGTTTGGATCACTTCTTAGCAGTTCGCCGGGAGTTTTTTCAACAGGAGGCTCAACCTTTTTCGGTTCCACTTCGCTTGGAGTTAGCCCTTTTTTCTCATCGTCACGGACTGATTCATATTTAGTTCCAGAGATCGGGGCTGGAGGAGCTCCTCCCCAGCCTAAACTTAAACGAAGGGCAAATCGTCGGGTTCCCAACCGGCCGACTCCAGAGGCTAGCTCTTCCACGTAAGTGGCAAAATCCAATTTTACTACGCGAGCGTCTACGCCAAAACCAAGGGTGAGATATCCCTGATGAATGCCCAGCCGAGGAGCGAACCAACCGTTCATCGGGGCTTCCAATCCAAGATTCACGTGTTTCCAAAGGGAGCCCTCGCGCGCACCAAGATCGGCATCACTCTCCCCGCCCAAACCAAACTCAGCCAAATCCACAAGCGCGTGAAAATTATCGAAGGGCCCCCAGCCGGCGAAAATCGCATGACCGGCAAGCGACATGGTACGCACCAGTCCAGGAGGATTGCCGCCCTGGATGTGAATCATATTCAATTTACTGGCAAGCAGGTTGTTGAACACTAGGGAAACGTGGGTTTGCAGCCAGGGTCCCATCTGGGGCAAAGGAAGCTGATAGGTTCCGCCCAAATCCATATCAAAGCCAGCGCCTACGCCGCCAATTTTGCTGGGATCCAATTCGAAGTTCTGTCCCTTGGCGATATCTAACAGTGAAAAACCTTTTCGGCCGCCAGCGCGGACGAGCCCTTTCACACTCAAACCAATATGAAGAGTGTCATCGAGAAGTGAGTGAGCGTATCCGGCAAAAAGCCCTGAATCAGAGATCGCTGTGACCTCCAGCGAGGTGTCGAGATCCTTTCCCAGCATGGCGAAATTGAATTTGGTATCCGTTAACAGAAGACCAATCCCAAAATGTTTTCCTACGTAACTGATAAAGTCCACGCCCACTCCGCCGTACAGCGGTTTGCCTTGGTACTTGGCGAGTGAGTCGGCGATTAGCGAAACGTCTTTTCCCTTGGCGCTTGTAACCGTGCCAATTGCGCTAATGGTATCGGGGACCGTATCTAATTTGATTCCGATTAGATTGAACCTTCCGCCCCCACGTATTCTTGCTAACCCTGCGGGGTTGTACCAAAGCGCTCCTTCATCATCGGAAAGGCCGTAAAAAGCGCCGCCCATTCCTAAGGCTCTCACCGAGCGTTTTATGGAATAGTATTCATGAACCGCAAAGGCCGGTGAGGTAATCAAGAGGAGAGTGACGAGTAGCTTTTTCATAGTATGTCAGACTTTATAAAGTTTGAATGAGGCCCAATCGCGCCGCTTGTGCCGTGGCGCCTGGAAACAGCGTCTTTACCTGGGTAAAAGCTTGGGAGACGTCTCCCAAGCTGCTTCCAAAATCCGTCGTACTCAGAGCCTGTACGTCATTGAGACAAGAAACAGCATCTGCAGAACACATCCCGGGACTTGCCACAGAAACTGACCCGTCCCCGGCTGGGCTGATAGAAGCGGCGGCCACCGACGTATTGGTAGAAGGGGTCGTACATGCGCCATCCCCGGTATCAAGAACTGAGGTGGTTTTCGCCATCAACACTCCACAGTGAACAAAGTAGCCAAGGCTCTTTAAGAGAGCCGCCAATAAATGCTCATCTCCAGGCGCCGCAGCGGTTAAGAATTGTCCACAATGGTCGATAGCTTTGGTCGCCCCATCCAGTTTTTTAGCCGTGTACGGCAAAATCTTATTAGCTACCGCTCCGAGGGCTTTTTTCTTGTCGGCGAGTTTGAAAACCGTAACCAGCTGAGAGATTCCAAATCCGGCCTGGCTCAAATATACGGTACAAAGCTTCTGCTCCCTCAAACTGCCTGCCGGAAGTGCGCCGTACTCGGCGGCCGCACAATCGTAGTCGCCATTGGTCAAGCACGACTGGGCAATTTCAATGTGATCTTGCACCGAACTGCCCCCCTGCAAAGGGGAGTAGAGGTTGCAGCTCACCAAAGATATGACCAAAAGGGCGATTAAGGGGAGAAAGATTTTTTTTGAAGTCATGTGAATTGTTTTCGTGGAATTTAGAGAAATTTACCACGAGGCTAGGCGAAGTCTAAAGCGGAAGTTAACAAAACAGTTGGGTGGAGCGCGTTATTTTGAGAGTTAAAAATAACGCAACGAATAAATTTATTACTATTGCCGCTTAACGGAATCTGCCGAGAGGCCGAACCCACGGGCCTTGATAAGCTCCGCCTGGTCCACGAGAGTTAAATTACGCGAGTTCGGCGAGTTCGCCGTTTTGGAAGAATTGAGCATGGTAAAACCATCTCCAGAACCATTACCCCGACCCCCGGGGCCATTCATATTCAGACCTAGGCTCTTTCCAGTCGCTGGCTGGGAGCCACGACCAGTGAAGCCAAGCCCTAAGGTTACGCCATTATTTGGCGGTGCCGCAGGCGTATACGAAGCGACGGTGTTGTTGAGGCCTAAGTTTCTGTTAGCCACTCCATTATTATTGGATCCAAGGTAGCCATTAATTAAGCCCATAGTTCCTGAGCCAATGGCTCCGGCAAGCGGGCCGGCATTAAATGCAGTTTGAAGTTGCATGGCCATATAAAGCTGCTGCTGAGGACTTAACCCCATCTGTTGGGCCAACAACGCAAACTTCGCCTTCACCTGTAGGTAAAAAACCTTCTGAAAGAACGCATCATTCATCGCAGGCGTTCCATCTGCCTTGGGGGCAGAGGTTGCAAGCAACAGGGCGGTTTTTAAATCATCATTGCAAGAGGTTTCTCTATCCACCTGCACGGGGCAAGACTGCCCGTTCGGACCAATCTGTGGAGGAACGATCGGATCGATAGTGCGCGGCGAAGGCCGGCTTAGCGCGGCAAGCAATAGGGCCGTATTGTTGTTAGGGCCACCATTCTGCTGCGCCATAAGTATTAAAGGAATCACGGAACTCGAGTTGCTCTGGCACTTTCTAAAGGCTTCGTCCAAACGAATCGAGGCACACTGAATAAACGGTGTGGTCTGAGGATTTGAGGCTAAAGGCGGTGGCTTATCATCGCCTCCTCCGCAGCCCACAAAGGCTACGAAAACTAAAACCGGAGATAAAATCAAAAGATGTCGTTTCATATAGGTCACCCAATGCTGTCTACTTCAAGAGACTGCAAGCGAGGTGCCATTTTTTGTCAAAGGAGCCCCTGGAAAAGACTGGCCTTTTTGAACCTGAAAAAAAGCAGCCTGTAGAAAACCTGACAGGACCGTACAGTTTAATGACACCTGCACGCCGACTGAAGCTTGAACAACGGTGCCCAAAAACGTCTGTGCTTTCTAGCCCTTTACTGTGTCGATATTTCTGACGCATGGAAAGTAGACGATACAAAAGGCTAGCAAACCACGAATGACATTCTGTTTTTATGTCCCCCAGCGGATCAAAAGTGTTTTCTTCTCAGATCGTGATTCCTTTTTGAATACAACCCCCTTCGCGCTCAAATCCGGTTGGCCGGGTAATTGTAATTAGTAAAATTCACGTCCTTTACTAGTTTGTATTTTGCGATGGCTTTAAAATTTTTCGGGGGGGGGTCCGTGATGAAGACAGTGCGACACCTTATTCTTTTTGTTCTTGGCGCCGTTGTCCTTGTCGGGTGCCAGAAACCAAGCAACGAGACCGATGGCAGCACGGAACGTCCGCGTGCCGCTGGCGAAATTAAATCGGTCTCGACAGAGTCAGGCAATCTCATGAATCTCAGCTGTGTCCAAGCTGTCGTGAACAAACTGGGCGCCAGTGCCACGAGCAACGATATGAGTGCCTGCATCACCCAT
>JAYVQZ010000278.1:0-25828 GCA_043776735.1 Deltaproteobacteria bacterium
TGATGTGATTCGTTGGGCTGCGAAAACTACGAGAGAGAAGTTTGACCCTGAAAGGAAGGCTGAGCGTTCAAAGAGAAATTCCTTAGGAAACACCAAGCAACCAAAACCCGGGCGGCACCCCATTCCCGCTCATGTAAAACACGAAGTGGTGAGAAGGCATGGCATGCGTTGTTCGTTTACCACACCTGACCAAAGGCAATGTGAGCAGCGCCGTTGGCTTGATCTCCATCACCAAGTTCCCGTGTCCCAAGGTGGGCTAAATCAGGCGGATAACCTTAGATTTTTATGCCGGCAACATCATCGAAAAAAACACAAGTGCGTTGAAAGGACGGGGTTAAGACCTAGTTAAGAACCTGCTCGCCATGACCAACAGCCGACGCTTTTAGCGCCCTCTGTTTTTCCATGTACGGATTGTAGTGGTGCTTAAAATATTCTTCCGTGAAGTCACGGTAATGGGAAACGCCACCGATCCAGTGTAAAAACTGAATGTAGTGCCATGCCCCATCCAATTGTGTTTTGAGAAACCCAGCCCGCGCCCCATTAGGGAACAAATGGTGGTTATTGTGCCACTCACCGGTAACAAGTCCTGGCCACGCCTGATTGATCGATTTGTCCTTACGGTTAAAATCGACCCCATCACGCCGTTTGTCTTCTCCCGCGCCATGCCCCGCAAAGTTAAAGGTACGAACGCCAAAACCCCAAAAACCAGCCGCTCCGAAAGAACACATCGCCAGCGCATGCCCGCCAATGAGATAAAAAACGCCGTACCAAAATGACCAATTCAGCGCAAAGGTACCAATCATCGGAAGAGGGTGACAAATGGATCCCCACTTTTGGTACTGCTCGTAAGTGTTGATGTATATCCCGGTATGGTTCACCATCTGGGCCACCCGTTGATACTCTTTGGGATTTAAGTCTTTTGCGATCGGTTGATGGATCACATCAGCTAAGAAACAATACCAAAACCCGCCATTAACGTTGTACGGATCACCGGGCTCCTCAGAAAGTGCATGGTGAACGTGATGAGAAATCACGTAAGCCTCTTCGGGAATGATTTTGATCACCAAATTTTTAGTGATAAAGCGCCAAAATGGATGGGCAAACGTGTATGCCCTATGGGTGGAATAACGATGGTAATAGATCGTCCCATGAGTCCCCAAAAGGATCATGCTGTAAACGAAGGCCCAAACAAAAAGAGAGATCGAAAAGTACTTTACGAAAAAGATGGCCAAAGGGATCATCAAAATGAAAGTAGAACCCCAGCCCCAAAATTGAATCCAATTCTTTTTAGAACGGAAGATATTCATGCGATGAAAAAACTCGCTGAACATTTCTTTTTTTGTAGGAACTACCAATTGTCCGTCACGCTCAAACCCGTAACGGGGCGGCTCTAAGACACGATTTAAAAAAGACATCGGACACCTCTCACAGTCAAAAACCACTTCCCCGCTGCTCCCCGTATTGGGCCCCAGCGGGATTCGGGACTGACCCAGTAAACAAACTGGGAATTTCTTTGCCTTACTATGCAGTTAGAAAATTAGCAGGGCAAAGTAGATAACGCACGTTTATTGGTATTTACCCATTCCCGCTTCTTTCCCGGTCCAGCGCCGGTGCCCGGACGAGGTTTGTTCTTCCAACCTCCGCCGCCACCTTGACCGCCACGTCCCCCGCTAGCTCCGGGGCCTCCGGGAGGACGTCCTCCTCGATTGGCTTGCCAGGCTGGCCGAGCGCTGCGTTGGTGCTGACCACCCTGCCCGCCGCCGAAGGAGGCGCCACCGAGCGACTTACCCATGGCAACACGGGCATCGTTTTCATCAGAAATAAAGCTAAGGGCACAGCCCTTTTTCCCCATCCTACCGGTGCGGCCAATGCGATGGATATAGTCTTCACGGCTTGCCGGCATATCGTAATTGATAACATGTTCGATATCATCGATGTCAATTCCGCGGCCGGCCAAATCGGTGGCAACCAGAACGGAATTGGCTCCCGTTCGGAAATTATCCAAGGCACGCTTCCTTTGTCCTTGAGTCCGGCCACCATGAAGAACGGCAACGGCGCGCCCCTTTTGTTCAATGAGAGACATCACTCGGTCTGCACGAAATTTCGTGCGGCAGAAGATAAGAACTTTTCCTTTACGCTCGCCAAGTTCACGAAGAAGAACAGTATTTTTTTCCGCTTGAGTAGTCCGAATCGTATCTTGAGTGACGTGATCCGAAGTTTTTTCGACAGCTCCGATAGCCACTCTCACTGGATTGCGCATCATTTTATCCACCAGGCTCATAAGCTCACGCGCCATTGTTGCTGAAAAAAGTAACGTCTGCTTGTCTTTGGGCAACTTGCGAATGATCGATTCGATCTGGGGAAGAAAGCCCATGTCCAACATACGATCGGCTTCATCGAGCACCAAAAACTTGGTTTTGGACAAGTTCACTGTCCGTTGCTCAATGTGATCGTTCATGCGGCCGGGAGTCGCCACGATGTAGTCCACCTTGCGGGCGAGATCAAATTTTTGACGGCCAAAGGATTCGCCACCGACAACGAGGGTACCGAATAGATTGGATCCACGGCTCATCTGCTTGAGGACCGTATGGATCTGAGCGGAAAGCTCACGCGTTGGAGAAAGCACCAAAGCGCCAAACTCGGGTCGGGTATGAAGCGAAGAGAGTAACGGGATGCCGAAAGCAGCCGTCTTTCCTGTGCCGGTTTGGGCCGTTCCTAAAACGTCTTTGCCCTCTAGCGCTGGGGGAATGGATTCTTTTTGAATGGGAGTGGGTGAGGTGAACCCCATCTCAGAAATCGCCTGGTTTAATTTTCCAGGTAGGATGAGGTCACTATAAGACTCGAATACTTTCATTAAAGTTCCTTAAAAATGGGAGAGGCCCATTCCCAAAGGAACCGGCGCCACCTAGCAAACGCTTTTTTTATATAAAAAAGAACAAGGGGTAGTTCCTATTAGGAAGCTACCCCTTGCAACGTAACCAAAAGCGTTTAGGTGACGTTTTCTAGGAGCGTTACAAACTAGTAACGTCCACCGCGTCCGCCGCCACGACCGCCGCCGCCGCCGCCGCCGCCAAATCCACCAGAGCGTCCGCCAGAGCGTCCACCGCCACCGCCACCGCCGCCACCGAATCCACCGCCACCGCCGCCACCGAATCCACCGCCACCGCCTCCGCCAGAGCGGGGCTCTTGGGGACGGGCTTCGTTAACGGTAAGGGCGCGTCCGTCCATCTCTTTCCCGTTCATTTCTGCAATGGCTTTTTCGGCTTCTTCGTCCGTGGAAAATTCCACGAATCCAAAACCCTTTGAACGACCCGTATCACGGTCCGTGATAAGGCGAGTCGATTCTACATTTCCGTAAGGAGAGAACCAGTCATTCAGAGTTCCCTCTGTGACCGAGTAAGGTAGATTTCCTACGTATAGTTTTTTTCCCATGAGTCAAAGACCTCCTAAAGGTACTTGGGCGCCGAGAGAGAGACGTAACACGAGCACCTGCTCAGAAGTCTTCAAAATCGACCGCGCCGGTATACCCCAAAATACGACGCATGCCAACGCACATTCGGATGGACATAGATTCTTATATGATTTTATGTAGTTAGTGCTTAAGCAGGCCTACAAAGCGGGCACTATAGGAAGGTTGTCAGACATTTGATTGGGACTATCGCCTCGGTTAGTCGCATCTCCCAAGCCCAACTGCCCAAACCGGTTATCTCCCCAACACTTAACGGAGTCATCCTCTAGGATCGCACAGACGTGGAAGCTACCTGAGGAAAGCGTGCGGGCCTTCTGCGTTGAGCTAAGGACGGTTTCAACAAGATTGGAGCCCATGTCATTGCTGCCGGCGCCTTTGTTATCGGTAGAGCCAATTCCCAACTGCCCCCGCGCATTGTCACCCCAGCATCTCACCGCTTTGTCAGCCTGACGAACGCAAACGTGCGTATTACCGGCAACCACTTCAGCCACAGAAGCCGTGCTCCCCAAATCGACAAGGGAAAATACGTCGGCCAGACGCTGTCCAGGGCTTCGCAGATATCCGGTAATAGTTTGGGAGTAGCTTGTGGAACAGATTCCAGCAACTCCACTTTCATTTTGGCAGAGGGACACGCCCAAGTTTCCAGAAACGTCGTTGCGCCCCATTACTGCCACTTCGCCACTCGTAAATCTCGCCACCCGAAAGGCGCCGCCCGAAGCAATTGAGGTCACTATCCGACCTCCTTCGATATCAAGCGCCGGAAGAGAACTTCCCATTTCATTGGGCTGATCGCCGATATTGTCCCAACGACCGTAACCCAATTGACCATAAAAATTGTCGCCCCAGCATTTCAGCGAGCCATTATTTAGCAAGGCGCAGGTGTCGCTGGCGCCAATGCTTACGGACACCACCGGCGCCCCTAGAGAAACGGCTGGCAAATTATCCCCCATGTCCGCAGCCAAAGCTCCACGGTTACGGATATCGCCCAAACCTAGTTGCCCTTGGGAATTGAGGCCCCAACACTTTACGGTCCTGTCATCTAAGATAGCGCAGGAATGGGCGTAACCAGCGACTACGTCAATTGCGGTGCGGCCGGTTCCCAGATTTACGGAAGAAAGACTCGCCCCCATTTCGCCAATGGCTCCCCCCATTGTGAAGGCAGCACTTCCAATGCCCAATTGTCCGGTAGTATTTGCGCCAAAACATTTTACCGTTCCGTCATCAAGGAGTGCGACGTTATGCCAATAGCCAGCCGCGATTTTTTTCACATAACGTCCTGGACCTAAATCAATCGCAGGAAGTGCTGCAACCTGACCGGGACTCACACCACGATCAAGAGTGTCCCCTTGCCCGAGTTGCCCCACGTTATTGTGACCCCAACAACGAACTTGTCCTACGTCGCTCACTTTGCAGGTGTGCTCGCCGTTTGCCGCGATTTGTGGTGGCACGGTTCCCGTTCCGGTCGTTTTTCCTGTTGCCTTTTTCGGGGTGCCATTGTCATCAAAGCTCACCGTGATCGTCGCTTCGGTATAACCGGGCGCTGAGGGTTGAAACTGGTAGTCCACCTGGCACGACATTCCCAGCGCCAACGAGGCCGAGCAATGGTTGGCCACTAAAACAAAGGGAGGTGAAACCGGAGAAACAATCAACTGGCCCACTCCCCCAGTACCGGTATTGGAAATGGTGAGACTTCGAATAACGCTCGTTGTGCCTACGGCAACTTTTGAAAAAGCCACGGTGGAAACGCCGATAGTAGCCACCGGATGGCTAACTCCATTAAAGACAAAAGGGAAACTCGCGGTAGTGCTGCCGTTGCTATAACTCGTCGACAATGTGCGCGGGCCTGAGGGAAACGCCGCTGTTGGAGCATACGTCAGAACTACGGTACAGGAGGCTGCCGCTGCCAGTGTGGTCGAACAAGTGCCGCCGGTTCCGGGGTAACTGCCACCTTTGAACGAAACAGGGGCAGAAAGTCCAGAAAGCACTAATGCTGTTGCCCCGGTGGCGCCCGAATTTTTTAAAGTTAACGTCTTGTCGACAAAAACATTGTACGCCAGATCACCAAAATCGTACGGTGAGGTGTCTGTAAGAACGGAGATTAAAGCCCCATTTACGCCGGTTCCCGTAAGGGCCACATTTACAGACGTGGGAGTCCCTCCCACCTTGGGCAGATAATGAAGAACTCCGGTTTGCGATACCAGTCCAGCAGCGGAAGGGGTGAAAGCCACTTTTAATGTGCAGGTCGCCGAAATCGACGCCCCACAGGTGCCGCCTGTTCCTGGATAAGCAGAACCAACAAAATCGAAAGCAGGAGAGACCATTCCAGTGACACTAATGGCGGTCGCCGGAACTGCGCCAAAGTAACCAACTGTGATGGTTCCGATCACAGTATTTCCCACCACGGTGTTTCCCGCAGCAAAACTGGTGGCCGTCAACCTAGCCGAATCCGTCCCTTGGCCAGTAATGCCCCTAGTTGCCGATCTTGGCGTGCCGCTGCCGTCATTATAGTTAGCGGTAAGTATAATGCCAGGATCCAGAGCAGAAGAGGTCGGCAGGAATCGCACGGTGACATTGCAACTCACGCCAGGGGCGAGTGTGGCTCCGCAAGCGTTAGCCAAAATGCTATAGGCCCCCGCCAAGGCGACCAGAGAAACTCCGTTTGCCGTAGTCGAGTTGGTCGCGGGACTAGTATTGGTCAAACTAAAGACTGCTGTTTTGGTGTTGTCATTGACCGAAACCGTTCCAAAATCATAGGGAATAAGAGCGTTGGTGAAGGCTAAAACCGCCGGATTTTTTCCGATTCCTTTCAAGCTCACATTTACCGAGATGGGCATGCCGCCTACGGTGGGCAAGTAGGAAATTACAATTGGTTGCGTAACAAACCCCGCTGCCGTCGGTGAAAAAGTAATAGTTAGAGTACAACTAGAGCTTACCGAAGCCCCACAGGTGCCGCCAGTGCCCGGAAAACTTCCGCCGGCGTATGAAAACGGGGCGGCAATACCGGTGACCGTTAGTGCGGTCGCGCTAGACACGCCAAAATAATTAAGGGTCAGCGTCGCACCGTTTGAAGTGGCGCCCACAAGCACTGAGCCAAGATCAAGTGTGGTGGGTGTTGTGGTCAGCGTAGGAACATCAG
The DNA here is from genome assembly GCA_043776735.1 of Deltaproteobacteria bacterium. GTDB lineage: Bacteria > Bdellovibrionota > FAC87 > UBA2466 > UBA2466 > JBGSST01. The sequence continues at coordinate 6,606 of JAYVQZ010000278.1, forward strand.
TTCCCGTTCCCGATAAAAGCTTCGAGGTCGACTGCGCTGCGCTGCCATCAAAGTAATTCACTCCTAGAGATGAGGGAGAAGTTATCTGTGCCGTGGGGCTAAATTTCACCGTTGCCGTACAGCTGATTGCTGGGGCCAACGAAGCTCCACAAGTGGTGCTCACTAGCCAGAAGGGAGCAACTAGGGCGGGTACCGAGAGCACAGTGGCAGGCGACCGATAGGTTCCTGTTTGATTGGTAATGTTAAAAGTTAAACTGCTGGTGTAATTCACCGAAACAGAACCAAAATTTCCGTCGGGGAGGGCGGCGATCGAAATCACAGCGGGGTCTAGTCCCGTGCCACCTAAAGTGATGGGAACGTTTACTACAGGTCCTCCAACAAAAGACAAATACGAAAGAGTCACTGGTAGAGAAGCCACTCCGGAAACGGCGGGTGCAAACACAAACGCTAACGTGCAACTCGCCGTTAGTGGATTGGTGCAGGTGCCTGTAGTTCCTGGAAAGCTACCGCCAGCAAAAGCAAATCGAGAATCCATACCAGAAACCGAGAAGCCCGTTGCGGCATCAGCCCCGTAATAGGTTACGTTTACTGTTTTCACCGCTGACGTGGCGTTTACCATGACGGAACCCAGATTGAGGCTTGCTGCCGACAAAGTGGGATTATTGGATCCGGTACCAGTAAGAGTCACCGAGACCGAGGCGCTAGAGTCCCCGTCCCAATAATTGACCGTAAGCGGAGCAGAAAACGCCCCATTGGCTGTGGGCTGAAACTTAACGGTAACTGAGCAGGGGCTATTAGCGGCGAGGGTTGCGCCAGCACAGGTATTTGCCGTTATGCTAAAGGGAGCCGTGAGAACAGGAGTCGTAATTCCGGTGGCTGCGGTCGCTCCGCTATTGGTGTTGGTAAAACTAAAGGTCAGTACGCTGCTGTTATTAAGAGAGACAGCGCCAAAATTTCCCGTGGGAAGGGGCGCTGCAAAAAGTTGCGCCGGGTATCCCACCGTACCACTAATCGCGCCGCCAGTAGAAACCGCGGATGCCGATCCGTTGTTGTAATCAAAAACAAAGCTGTCGGCGATAGCCCCTGCTTGGCTGGGATCATAGGAAACGTAAACAGAACAATTTCCGGTAATAGTAGCGCCGCAATTTCCCCCGGCGCCAGGATAACTTCCACCGGTAAAGCTCACACGTGGATTAAGAAAAGCTCTAGGGACAACAAGAGTGGCCGCTTGGGTTCCCGTCTTGGTAACAGTTAACAGTTGAGTGCTTAGGGGGCCACCCGAGAGCAGGCCATTGAATGCAGCATTTGAAACCGACAAGACTGCCGGGGTCACCAAGGAGCTAACAGTAACGTCATAGTGGTTTTTCGCCTCGGCTACGTAAGAGCTATTATTGTAGGTCAATTTAAAATCGCCAGAAAAAACGCCTGCGTTACTAGCCGTTAGTCGCACATTGATCTGACAGACCCCCGCAACAATCGTTGCGCAGGTGGTGCTCAGAAGTTGAAAAGGAGGAGGAATAAAAATATTAACGCCAATGGCGGGCACGGCGCCCGCATAATGCACATAAAGCGGAAAATTGAGGGCAGCTCCGTTGGCAAGAGTTCCTAAGTTGTAAGCGTTTTGATCCGGGTCCGTGGCGCTAGTAGAAATTTTTAGAGTAGCCACATTGGCGCCGGTACCGGTCAGATCCAACGTCGTGGTGGAAACGCCGGTAAGCCCGCCTCCGACATAGCGGAGGCTCAGCGTCGAGGCGTAGGTATTTACCGTAGGCGGATTAAAATTGACGACAATGGAGCAGGAACTATTTGGAGAACCCACTCCCTCAATGACGCTCCCGCAAGTTCCACCAAGCCCGGGGTACGTTCCCCCGCGATAGCTAAATCCCTGGAGGTTGCTAAAGGCGGCTTGCAAACCAGTGGCGGCGTTGTCACCCGTGTTATTTACAAGAATCGTTCGCGCAGTGAAGGAATTGACAGACTGCACTCCCATGGCAACGGCTGGGCTACTAAGCGCTAAATGCGCCGCTGTCGCCGCACGAACGCCCGGGCCGGCTCCTGAAGAAGTGCCCGTGCTCGAGCCCGACGACGAGCCGCTGTTGGTTCCCGAACCAGCGCCACCGACATCCCCAATTTTTGTGAAAAAACTGTTCTTGCTACAGGCGGGGAAGAGGAGAAGGAAAGCAAACGGCGCGGAACAAAGTGCAGCTCGGATCAAGCTACTTCGATCGGCAAAAACTAGGAAATGTAGCCGGGTCCGTCGCACAATCTTGAGCTCCCGCAAACGTGAGAATGAGGCAATTTGCCGTACTAGAGTTGCGCACCAGATACCTAATTACATGCAAGCGGGCCAATTCTCGGATTTGAACCGACCAAGACCACGACAACTGACTAAAAGATCAGCAAGTTAATTAAGGAGAACACCTAACCTACTGGAAATAAAAAGAAATCAGATTAAACGATCATCTTTTATACGATGTCATGAGCCTAGGCAGGCTCAAAAAAGGGGGTTGCTTTTTCCCTAACCCCATTGGGGGCTGGTGGATAAAGGCCCGGCCCAGGTTAGCCCGGACGCTTGAGACTCCCAGGCCTTACGGCCCGAGAGATCGTAATGAGCTAAAGAGCTTATTGGCAGAGGTAAAGTTGATTTACCGAGCCAGGAAGTTTGTGCGTAACGGTTCCTGAAGACGGATCCCCTTTTTTCCAGGAGACCAGATAACTTCCCTCAGACCCAAAAATAGATCTTTGGGCCATCCAAACGGTGTGCTGAGTGCAGCCCAAGCTATCGATGAAATCATTAGTTGCGGCACTATACACAGCTTTTTTCGCGCCACCGCCACTTAACTCCTCAAGAAACGAGTAAACAGGAACGGTGTAGGGGGCCGTGGGAATATCTCTGGCCATCAGAACGCCATCGCCCTCAAGGCAAAAATCAAAGAACAGCCCCTTTTCCTTAAAACTATATTCGTGAAGCGCTTTCCCCTGGGAGTTAAGCGTTTTTATAATAGGCGTGTACGGCGCCGTAGCACCTGAGGACGAGTATCCCACCCACAGATTGCTGGACTCCGGTGAAATTAAAAAACGAGGGTTGCCCCAGATCACTTTAGGCGTGGCCACGGCCAGATCTTTGGTCCCTTGAAAATTTTCATCAAAGTGGCGCAGCCAAATTCGATTCTCATCCGCATTTAAAAAAAGCCCCCAAGTTTGCCCTCCCGAACTCCTCACTCGGGAAAGCTGAAGGGGCTCGTTAAAAGCGTATGAGCCCACCACATTTCCCTCCGCTGCGCGCTTTTCAATCTGAGAAGTCGCCTCGTTTAAAGTGACTAGCTGCCTTGCATCAACGTCGGAGACTATCCTCCCCTTGTAAGGCGTTTTGGCGAAAGGAGAAAAGTCACCAGGCAGGTATCCCTGAAGGGTCTGCGACTTTTTTTCGGTAATCCAGAGATGGCAACTGGCCGATTCAAATCCCCAAGACTCCGGGGCGATAGTGTTATCCACCTGGATCTCTGCCGCTCCATTCCAAAAGGCTAGATAGTCCTTACCCACCACCCAGCCTCGCTGATTTTGGGCCCCCCCAACCGAGGAAATTAAAGCCAGAAACGTGAAGATCTCTTTTTTCATAAACGGCTCCTAACCAACTTTTAGAAAGCCTACGCCCTCTCCCCGCTCCCGCCACGCCATCCTGCGAAAAGGCACGCGCCAAAGAGAAACTCAATATTCATAAAATTCTGCTTACAAGGGGGAAGCCTGCAAAAGTACTACCTGATAGACTACTGCCGTGAATCTTCGAGGCTACTTATCGGGTGAAATCTTATTTCGGGAGGGTGACCCCAGCCGAAGCGTATTTCGCCTACTTTCTGGCCAGGCCGAGGTCTTAAAAACCACGTCCCAAGGGCCCAAGGTTGTGGGGCATATTCACCCGGGCGATTTTATTGGAGAGATGGGAGTTCTTATTGCCTGCGTGCGAAATGGGACCACGCGCATTCTCAAGGATTCCTCGATTGAGGAATACTCCCGCGCCGAGTTTCTTAAACTCATTGGAAACACGCCAGAACTAAGCACAAAACTTCTCCACGCTCTGAGCCTACGTACCCGCGCCCAGATGGAGCTTTTCCACAAACTCCCCCCGTCCTCTCTCAAACCTAAGCCAATCGAATCGCAAGTCTCCCGCTTTCAGCGTTGGTGTTATGAGACACTGGAATTGGCTAATCAATTTATACGTTACCGAATAAAGACCCTGCCTTTTTTACGAAATGCTCGAAAGTTTTTCCCTCGGCAGCGTTATACAAAGAAAAGGATCGCAAAAGGGGAGGTCTTGTTCTCGCTTGGGGATATCAGCGAAAATGTTTTTTGGGTCGAATCAGGCAAAGTGCATGTGGAACTCAAACACGAAAACTCAAACCCCACTGGGTTCATTTGTGCCGGTGAGTTTTTAGGAGAGATGGGGGTCTTGGAATCTCTCCCACGCAGTGCCACCGCGAGAGCGACCCAAGAAACCATCGTGTACGTCATTTCGCCCATCGAATTCTTTGATTTAATGAAAAACTCTCCCAATGCCTACTTCACGGTATTGGATTCCTTGTGCGAACGAGCCCGTCGCTTGCAGCGTGCCAATCACGAAAAGGGCCAGGCCGAGAGCGTCAATGACGTGGAGACCGGGGAGGTTCTCCGAGTGGCCTCTTCCATTGACAGCATGGCCCAGTTGGCAGAACAAAGGTTCCTCAGCGAAGCCCAAAAGATGCGGCAATTTCTAGCCGACCAATGGGAGAAAGGCGGTTACTTGCGAACCACCTACCAAAAATATTTAAAGGGTGAAGCCACAAGGGAAGAGCTCGAACAGGCAAACACCTACTTAAGAGATTATGTAAAAATTGCAGGAATTGGAACGCTGTTCATTCTTCCAGGGGGAATGCTCACTATTCCTATCGTAGCCAAGATTGGAAAGGCGCTGGGAGTGGATATTTTTCCCTCCGATTCGCAAAAGCCATGGGAAGAGGGAAAATGAAGCCAAGCAAGTTACTTATTTGGGTATCATTTCTGATGGCTTCTCTCTTGAGTTGCCCCGGTAAGGCAGGCTGGGAAAGGTTGCCTGAGTCACGTCACCATCAATTTCTTACCCATGCCCTATTTACCGAAGAGCAGACCACGTTCGTAATTAGAGATTCCAGCAGAGTTTGGGCGGCGTTGGCCGGTTCGTTGGCCCTGATTGAAAATACCGATACGCCCCTAAAACCTCAGTTGGTCGCTTTTGTGAGCATGAACCTTTCGTTTCGGTATAAATCCAGTGTCCTTGAATACAACGTAGAAACTTTTGATGGCCGGTTTGGCCTGGCTGTTGAAATGAACCTTTCCGATTCCGCCCGACTCTCGATTGGAGTCCTCCACCTTTCTGGTCACGCCGCCGATTCCATTTTGGACGCCGATCTCATTACTCCTAACGTCGGTCAGGACGCTCTTTTTGCTCGGTTGATCTACGATCTTAATTCCCAGTTTCGTTTTGGGACGACGCTACGCCCTCTCATTGGCTCCGACCCCGTCTCCAATGCCTTTGCCGCAGATCAATTTGTGGAGTGGTATCCGTTTGCCTACAGTGGTGACCAGCGTACCCCCAGGCCATACTTGGCATTGGGACTGGAAGAGTACGGGCGCCATACCGTTAAACTTAGTTTTCACGCCCAACTGGGAGTCGCCTTTGCGGATCATTTTCTGCCCAAAAAAGTGTCAAACCTTCGGGTTGTGTTTGGTTATTACACCGGACAAGATCTGCGCCTAAAGTATGCCCAATTTAAGGAAAACGACTCTCGGTTTATTTACATAGGGACCATGATCAATTTCTGAGCTGGGAAACGCAGCTTCAAGACATCGTCTAAGGGGAATTCTTTTAAAACCGACTTTGCACTTTGCTGAATATCTTTCCCGGACTTCTTGGGATCTTCGGCTTTCAATTTGATTCCCATGTCAGAAAGAAAGATCCCCTCAACGCTTTCTCTCCAGATTCTCTGGGGTGAAAGAGCCAGTAGGCCCCATTTTGCATCAAAAAAATCATATTCCGTGTAGTCAGTCCGCTCCCCATTTTTCTCTATCACGATCACCCCATCGCTGCTTTTGAGCGAATTGCTGCTTTTGAGCTGGTAGCGGAAAATAGCCCGACCGGGATGGCTCTTTGCAACGAGGTACCACATTTCATATTTGACGTTGGGCAGAAGGAAAAAGGGGATAATCTGTTCCCAATAGGTGAGAAGTTTAGTCCCAGTATTTTCAAGAATCCGAATGTCCTTATAGCTGGGGAAAATTTCGGCATAGTGATTAATATCCTCTAACACCGATAATACCGCTTCAAAGGGGGCGTTCACTCTTAGCGTCTGCTCAACACCCACATAATTCGGATGATCTGGGGTTTCCAGGCAGCGAAGCCATACAGGCCTTTCCCCTTCCCCTGGAAAACGGCGACCTGAAGCCGGCCACTGGGCTAACAGCGTTAACATCCATTCGGTATAAGGGCTCTGAGGCCCCTCAACTACGGAGCTTACGGAGGCGACCTCTTTAGGGGAGAGCCCACTTTCCATTCCCCCGATGGCTACGTGAGAAAATGCGAGCTGGCCGACCGCTAACGATAAAAACCATAGATAAGAATTCATGACGCCATTTTCGAAATAATAAGAGTAGTGTTACACAAGAACCTAGGCTTTCATTTTCGGTTATCAATGGCAATCCTGTTGGTCGATAATAACGATAGTACGGCATTCCCGTTGCAGGCCATGCTTACGGATTGCCTTCCGTTTCCAGTCCTTCGCATCCAAGATGAAGATCATGCGTTTCGTCTGCTTGAGCATTCGGCCCCAAAACTTATTTTGTGCCATCATAACGCACCTGACATTAACGTGGGAAAGATAGGAAGGCTCATCAGTCAGCGGCCAGACTGGAACCACATTCCGTTTATAGCGATTACAGATCACTATCTTCCCATTATCACCACTCAACGCTGGAAGAAGAGCACCACTCGAATAGACAAAGTCATTGGTGCCCCCATTTTTGCCTCCTCATTATTTACCGCATTAGCCGCCGCCGCCCAGAAAAGATCAGAGGCAAGCCGGAACCTAAGTTTTTTTGGGAACCGGCATTCGCGTTTTGAAGAACTAAAAAAGACCATGCAAGATGACTGGGCCCTAAATTACCAAACGGCAGAAAAACCGAGCAGGGAACTAGAGCCGACGCTAACGGTCGCCGTTTTAGACCTTGCCTCTCTCTCAGTATCTGAAGTGCATGACATTGGCTTTGCCTTTAAAACATCAAAACATCGCCCTCTCGTTTTTTGTCTAGGAGGCAAAGCCGAAGCCGGCCTTAAAATGCGTTACTTTTGCCAAAGCTTTGCTCCCGTGCCGAAGTCCCCACAGGAATGGGAGGGGCTGGCCAGTGAGATTGCTACTGCCCATCGGCACCGCTGGGAACTCAGTGCTCTTGAGTTTCATTGGCAAAGATCAAATCGGGATCATGATTTTGTGCGCATGAAAGCGGTCGCCAACAAGATGAAGTCGTTAGCAACCCAGAATGCCAGAACCCAAATGGCCTTGGGAGAAAGCCTAATTGCCAGTGGGGAGTCAGGCCAATCCAAGAAACATTTTCTAGAAGCCGTTAGAAAAAATCCGTACCATGTTAAGGGCTACCGGCGCCTCTTTCAGCACTTTTCCCACGACGCCGATGCCGAAGAGATTGAAAAATGGACACAGGCTTTCATCGATTTCTGCCCTAACGTCCCGGCGTTAGTAACACCGGAAGAATCTAATGCGATGGGTCAAAAAAAATAAATGCTAACCACCCTCAGTATCATCGATGAAGAGCTTCTACTCCTGGCAAAACAATACGGGGTCAGCAGCAACTCCTACCTCTCGCTTTATGCTAACTACGAGACTTTTTACGGTCCTAACCCTGGCCTGAATGGGGCGATGCGTTACCTGGATTGTAGGCATGCCTGGGTCGGAGCCGCCGAACCTCTCACCGATCGAGCCTCATTGCCTCAGCTTCTCAAAACGTTTGGTGAGGCAGCAAAAGCCAAGGGAAAGGTCGCGCTGATAATTCCAGTCGCCGAAGGGGTCTGCCGGGTTGCCCAGGAAATGGGCTACAGCGCGCTGCCGATTGGGGTGGAACCAAAATATGACTTTTCTAACTACAACTTTTCTTCCGTAAATATTGACTCCGTTCGAAGGCTATTGGCTCATGGCGCCTCAGTGCGAGAAATCAGGCCCGAAGGGCTAAGTGTCGAAGATCGCGCCCAAGTGGAGACCTTAATAAAATATTGGCTCGACAGCCGGAAAATTGCTCAACTTGGCTTCCTTAATCAGGTGAGGCCTTGGGAGCTTTCAGAGCACAAAAAATATTTTGGCCTGTTCCAAGACGGCCAAGTTTTTGCGTTCGTCGCCGCAGTCCCTGCCCTCGCTTCTGGTGGCTGGTATCTCGTAGATTGTTTTCGTGGCCCCAACTCTCCGACTGGCAGCATTGAACTACTCTATTTAGAGGCGATGAAGATGCTCAAAGCCCACGGGGCCAGATGGATCAGCCAGGGAGTGGCGCCTCTGGCGATTTCCTCCAGGCCGCTAGCCCATATCGGGCATCGGGTTACGTATAATTTTTTAAAATTGCTCTATTCCCATGGGGACTGGATTTACAATTTTGATTCTCTGTACCGCTTTAAGCTTAAATTTAAGCCCACCGCACTGGAGCCTTCCTACCTTCTTATCTATCCCCCCAGAATCGGCCGCAGAGTTTTATTTGGGATTATTGAGGCTTTTATTTGCGCAGACAAGAATCCGGTTCGGGCACACCTGAAGCATTTCTTGCGTCACCGCGCTTTAAACCTTAAAGAGACGGTAAAAGTGGATCAGCAGGTCCTGTGGCTAGAGGGCACCGAAGGAGGCAAAAAGCTGCTCTTTGAAGCGCCCGTTTCTGCTGTTTGTTGCGCGGCCTCAATGGGGTTTCTTATTCTTAGAGCCAATACAATGTTTGACGTGATTCAAAGATCCCCGTTGTTGGCTCTTTCGCTATTCTTCTATTATTTTGAATTCAAATTGGGCTCTTCTTTTTTTCTTTCCTCATTAGCCATGGCATTTTTAATGGCGTTTTTGGGCCTTATGGGGCTTGGGATTGATCTAAGCGCCAGTTCCCCTTTTTCTTTTGCCTTTGTGGCTCTTAGTTTGGGCTTTGGAATGGCCGGTGTTTTCATTCAAGCAAGAAGTCCATTCCCAAAAGCAAAAATTGCATTGCTTATTGCCGCTGCCACCGGTTTTCTCATTTCCCCCAACTTGGGATTAATTTGTGTCCTAAATTTTTTGGGTGGCCTCGGGTGGCAAAGTCGACGCTTTGTTTCACCCCTTTTTCTCACTTCAAAGAAGAGGACCTGAATGAGTACTCCTGCTATAAGGTAAACGGGATCCAAAGCAGTAGGCTTACCGGAGGCGCACTAAAAGGAGTGGATTTTCCCTGCGCCCGCTGAAACGCTAGATACTGAAAAGCTCCTCGCACGACATTGATCCAAAAGTGAGCCGCAATCGAAGGCTCAAGGTCCCCGTGGTTTCTCTCGACAAGATAACCGAGGTAAACCCCACCCAAAAATGCCGGAAGTTTGGCTTCCGCTGGGTGCAATAGGGTAAAGATTCCTGATTGGAGAAGCGTAGACAGGACGAACGAGCCAGTCCAGCCGCGAGCCTCTCTCATTAAGAAACCTCGGAATAGAGCCTCTTCGCCAAAGGAAGATCCCAAAGGCTGAATCAAGGCGCTATTCATTCCATAAAGAACGTCCTCCGTTCCCGTGGAGTGGTAACTGCTGGCTACCACCGGATCGGTTCTATATTCGATAAAAGAATAGACCGCGGTTGCCGCAATGAGACCGATAACAAAAGGGTCAAACAGCTTTGATGGTTTGAAGGGGGCCAGCAAGGTATCATCCCAACCGCCTTTATAGAGGGGCTGTCCATTGGATTTTTCTTTTTCCGTATCGGCCAACTCCAGGCTTCTTTGTTGGTAGTGATAAAACGTATTGTACATGTGCAGCTTAAGACCAAACTGCTGTAAAATTTGACCGATCAACGGTCGTTGAAGATTTCCCCTTAGGGGAACCACAATGGTGCTATCAATCGTGAAGGCACCTTCTCTAACCCCGAAGGTGCCTCCGTAAAACAGGCCGATCTCTGCAATGCCTTCCAAAAGCCCTCGACCGGTTTGGCCGCGCAAAAGTGCGGCGCCACCAGGAATAAACAAGTTGGTCCAACCCAAGGCGGAAGGAGTAACTTCATCGCTGTCATTGATAAGTCTTGGTGAATTTTTTGTAGGCAGGGCATAAGAACTGCCCCTCATAAGGTGCAGTGAGATGAATAATATTAAAAGTAACCGAGGGGCCTTCATCGGTTTCACATTTCACCCCACGAGACACGAAGTCCCGTGCCTAATTCATGCGCCTCGTAATTTTTATTATCATAATCGCTCTTTCCAATATTGCTAAAATTTCTGTCCCATCGATAGTAACCAAACAAATAGAATCCTCGACCAACCGGATAGGAAATCGAAGACTGTAAAGTAATTGTGAAGTCGGTCCGCTGTTTTCTAACGGTGGGTCCAGAAGGCCCTCCTGTATTATAAACGGAGTTGTTGTCGTCGTATCTTAGAAGAAATTTCGTGTAAAGATTTAGTACGAAACTTCGCCAGGGGGCTTCAATAGTACCCGAGATAAAAACATCGTTATGAGAATAGGGGATATTTGAATTTGCAAAAAAAGCAGTCTCTCGACCCGCCTGAGTGTGCTCAAGGACAAAAAGCGCTTTGGCAAACCAGGTGACTGGAAAATACTCCCACGTGTAATCGAAACGAAAATGGGTTCCCGACTGTGACCGGTACCTTTTCTGAAAAAAGTTATCCCAATAGATGGCAGTTTGCGCAACGTGTCGCCACTGGTGGTGATAAAGAATGGCGGCGACACTCACCCCGCCGATTAAATAAAAGGGCTTCGAAAGGTGCAAGTAACTGGCGTATGCGCGCGATTTAATAAGTTCGCGCCTTCCTGCCTGGATTAAAAAGGGAAATTCCGCTGTCGACTCAAAAAGGTCTGCCACGGGGTCCCCGGGGAAAATTGACTGCGCGACATGGGTATTGACTCCGTAAGAGATGGCCGCTTCACGTTTAAGAACCCCGGCAGTCATGCTTGCCTTACCTAGCGTGGAGCTTGGCAAAGTCGCGTCATCCCCTGTGCGGTTTGCCGGATTACTGTCGATGCCCAGCTGAAGAGCCGAAGTAGCAAAGCCATCCCACGAGTTTTCAATTTTAATGAGCGGACGAGGCCCCCCCAAGTTTATCTTCTTATAGGCGGCTACAAGTTCCTGAATCGTTTTATTGTTGGGATCCCGCGCTGTAGCATCACGAAATAACCGGTCCGCCGTAGACGAGGGGGAACAATAAGCCGCCACAGCAAGGGCGACAGCGGTCAATCTTGGGTATTGATTGGCAGGAGCCAGATCGCCCATTTTTTCGCACTGGAATTGATTGAAGGATTGCAGAATGATGACTTCGAGTTCAAGAGCCTCTTCCAAATTGAGATTTGGAGACAAAGAATCAACCGCAAGGCATGGCTTGGCACTTATCGTCAATAAAAGGGTGAGAACAACTCGGTGCAGCGAAAACATTTTTATGCTTAAAAGACGACCTTAGCCAATAATTAGCTAAACGGCCACTGCGGACTATCGAACCATTTGGACTATGAATTTGCGGCCTTTGATTTTGCCTGCCGACAATCTGGCCATCGCCTGCTTAGCGGAGTTTCTAGAAATCGCTACGAACGAAACGCGATCTAAAATCTCAATCTTACCCACATCGGTCCCGGCAATTCCCGCGTCGCCAGTTAAGGCCCCCAAAATATCGCCGGGCCGGAGTTTATCTTTTCGCCCCGCTGAGATGGAAAGCGTGTCCATCTTTATGGCGACGTCTACTTTAGCAGCCTTGGGTGTGTGTACCCTTTTCAATTGTGAAGCATCCACCACTGAAATCTCAGCGTTTAAGAACTCTCTGACGCGATGTAGCTTTCCCGCTTCTCTCTCGGTGAGCAACGATACCGCCAAACCATTTTTTCCCGCACGGCCGGTCCGGCCAATACGGTGAACGTATTGGGCGGGATCCCCGGGAAAGTCATAATTGATAACGGCGTCAAGCCCGGCCACGTCGATCCCGCGTGCTGCCACATCGGTTGCCACAAGAATCTGAGTGGTTTGATTTCTGAACTTTGCCATCACCCGTTCGCGCTCTCCCTGATCGAGATCGCCATGTAACTTATCGACGCAGTGCCCATGTTGTTTGAGTTCAGTGACCAGCTCACCGACACTGACTTTGAGATTGCAAAAGACAAGTACGGAACTTAACGAACGCGATCCCAAAAACCGAAGCAGGGCTTCTGTCTTGCTCTCTGGTTGCGTGCGAATCACGATTTGTTCGATGGCCTGAATCTCATCGTCAGCAATTTCAATAGTAATTCTCGCAGGCGATTTTTGGTAACGACGGCTCAACGCCTCGATCGTATCTGGGTAGGTTGCCGAAAAAAGAACCGTCTGCCGCTCACTCGGGGTCTGTTTTAAAATTTCTTCAATCTTGTCCCGAAACCCCATATCGAGCATGCGATCGGCTTCATCAAGAATCACCATCTGAACATTACTGAGATCCAATTTCTCTCTGGCAATGAGGTCAAGCAGACGCCCCGGAGTTCCCACCGCAATATGGGCACCATACTCGAGCGTTTTGATATCGAAATAAGCGGCATGCCCTCCGGAAAGAGTAACCACTTTTAAATTTTTTTCCGATCGGCCAATCTTCCTAATTTCACTGGCCACCTGGGTACATAGTTCACGAGTCGGAGAGAGTACCAGCGCCTGAATCACATTGTTCTTAACATTGATTTTTTGAAGTAGGGGTATGGCAAATGCCGCCGTTTTTCCGCTTCCCGTTTTTGATTGAGCAATGATGTCCTTGCCCTGGAGAAGCAAAGGAATGGCTTGTGCTTGAATAGGGGTTTGCTCGGTGTAGCCAATCTCGGCAATCACCTTTAGCATTTCGGGGGTGAGCGGTAGCGTTTCAAATCCTAGTGACATGAGGCAGCTCAAGTACCACAAATGACAAGGCTATGGGCTGAGAAAATGCGCCAAGAGCTCCCCCCGCATCCAGGATTCGTCATTTTTCGACCGTGCTTCCGGGGCGGGTGACAAAGCCTTGTTATTACGATCTTTTTCAACATGCCTTACCCCCCCTCTAACGATTACCCCTTTTCAGTTCGCATTTATTGAGAGACCATTTCGGCGTGAATCAAGCTTCATTTCTCGGTACTTGTCGTCGAACATTAATTCTCTAACTTTTAGGAAGCCAATCCGATGGAATTCAATAAGTACGCCCTCTATGTAAAAGCGATCGCGGTGATATTCGTGCTCGCCCTTGGTGTGGGCGGCGGACTGCAGGGATGGGAGATGTTTAAAGAATGGGCCATTGCAAAAAAAGCCAGGAAGATTTCCAATATCGCTATGCAGGGAGTTTGCCAAAAGGATCCTAGCTGCCAGGACTGGCTGACAGGGACCGTAGAAACCTGTGTCACTGATATTGCAAAAACCCGAGAGGATCGCAAATCCCCCGATCTTGGAAAAAGGGACAAGCGAAGGCTGATGGGCTGCCTACAAAAATCTTACCGAAGTTATCTCTGCCGGGCCGATGAAAAATGCCTAACCAGAGTGAGCACTCGCTACGATCTCTGTTTTGACTATGCTTACCCCGACAATAACGGCCCCACCGATCCCGACGCGCCATCCGCTCTCACCGGGTGCCTCTACGGCGTTCAATTCGTAGATGCCAGTTCTACAGAGGCCGGCGTATCCACGGAAGAAGTGGAGCTCAAGAAAACGAAAAAGAAGATGAAACCTATGGGCGGGTTCAGTCCTCCGGGTAAAGAAGAGGCGGATAAGCTAATGGAAGAGCTTAAGCAAGCGGGGGATGATAGGAAGAAATCCTTCAATGAGGCGATGGACGCGCTTCAGGCACGAGACGCCACTAATCCTTAATCAATCCATAACCCCTGACACCATTCAAATAGGCGGGCGTAGCTTTGTGGAATTGTTACAGGTCTAGGAACAGCTTAGCTCGCACCTTTTCCAGCTGTTTGAAAACAATGGCTAGTTCCGTAAGATCTTTTTTAATGGCGGCTAGATTTTTTTGTTGCTGCGCCGAGTTTGCCTGCCCCTGACGAGAGTCTACTATAGCTTTCAAACGGTAATACTCCTGGGTCAATCGTTGGTGCCTTTTTCTAGCAGCCTGAAGCGCTTGATCCACCTTCGCCAAGAGTTCTTCGCGAGTAGGTTCAGGGGCTTCTTCAGTGTAAGCGACGGCGCAAAACCCGCTGAAGAAAGTGAAACAAGCCACAGTTAAAAATAATTTTCGCATTACCTCACCTCTCACTTTCCGTTCAATTGGTTAATGATAGCGTCCAAGTCTTTTCCTGTTTTCCGATTCGACTGCCGACGTTCCTCTTCAGTCTCATAGAGAGACGACGGGCTACCCTCAATAATCTTAGCTACCAAAGTCCCAATGCGATCGGCCATCAACTCATCCTCAATCAAGAAAGGGGAATGATGAGTAGACTCGTGCACAATGGTTTGCATGGCGTCTCGCTTGGATTCAATATTGCGCATGCATAACGGCATTGAAAATTGAACGGCGGAAAAGGCATTAAAGTGCGTAAAAGCCGGGGACTTCTGCGCCTTAGGATCTTCAGTAAAAGTGTAAGGCGTATTCTCAACATCACGCGCTAACTCCCAACGTCGCACCTTGTTTTCATCACCTAATAACCAAGCCGTTAAATCGGAGTCGATATCGGAAGGAATCTTTGCCTGTTCCCAGTTGCGCAGTGACCGAACCACGATTTCTCTCGAACGTTTTAGAAGGGCTTCCAATCGCTCTTTTGCAACAGCAGTGCGGTTGTTTTGAATCCGACCAATTCGCTTAGTAATGTCGTCTACGGCGCCCTTCACGTCATCGCTTACCCAAGCATAATTCCAGAAATTGGCATCAAGGGTCTCAACAAGGCACTTGAGCAGGGCTTCCGATTGGGCTTTCGTATACTTAAACGGCTCATTGGAGAAGACGGCGGTAAAAAGTTCTCGTAAGGCGTCCTTACGTTGTAGGACAATAGGCCTACACTCAACAGCGCTCAACTTAAGAAGATTTCCCGTAACCACCACACAGGAATTCTGGGTTTCATTTTCCTTAATCCAGCTTAATTGATAGGCGTTTAGGGTCTTACGAACGAGGTCACGGTTTTTGTCAATCCAAGCAATGGAGGCCACTGAGCAGCCGTTATCGAACGGGCACTCTTGCGCTGGAGCCACCAAAAGGTAAAGGCTGCCCGATTTAGCACGGTCAAAAGCCTCGGTTAGGGTTGGTCCGCCCCCAGCGCCATCACCCTTTCCTGCCAAGGAAATCGCCGAAAAGAATAAGCAGCTAAAAAGACAACTAAGCAAAGTGACTATTTTTGGCATTCGTAATTCCCAGGTAATTAACGAGACGCGTTATATCATTGTTTGAGGGGCTTATTCAATTAATGAGGGGCTGCCCAAGGGGCTTATTTCGCATCAAATAGATCTAGGGTGAGGATGGAAAGGACCTCTGCTGGGGAGGACTCCACAAGCTCTTTAGATTCTTCAACAAACTTAAAAATCATTTTGCGCAATTTTGCGCGATCTTTCACAGAAAGGGTAACAGGGAGGGTGATTTGCACCTCATGTTCACGTCGTTGCTCGATTCGTTCCAATGCCTTAAGGCGCCAATTGGTATGATGTCGGGCGGCATGCGGGGTTCCGTCGCTGGCAAAAGTCCAAGTGGGCCCGCATTCCAGTACCCCCTTCTTTTCCACGACCAGCCCGGCTGACAACAGAAAATCAACCGCCGCCCTTGCGGTAGCCTGACTGAGTTTTAGGTGCTCGGCGATAGCTTCCCTGGTTTGAAAAGCTGGAATATCGGTCAAAAGGCGAATGGCGCTGAAATACCATTGAGAATAAAAGATCGCCCGTTGGGATTCGCTAAGAGACTGCGATTTAGAAAAGAGAGCCGATACCTTCTTTGATTGCCGAAGTAGCCGTTCGCGTTTTTCCAAAAAAAACTTCTTAAGGGCTGTACTTCCGGCACGTTCCCACTCAACCAGAGTAAGAAGGTAATCGGTTTCGATGGGATTCAATCCGAAATAGGCCGCTAAATCCACCGCCTGTTCTAAGGTCAGGTGCTTACTGCCTCGGACTATCTGACTGATCAAGCTGGTATGGACTCGAAGGTGGCTGGCGATAAGCCGAACCTGCCCCCGCCCCCCTTTTGGGGAGGCATCGATTCTGGCTACGATAAACTTCTTATAACTATCAAAATCGAAAATCCGCATCGGCAGGCATTTATCACATTCGTTACCTACAGGTAACCGAATACGTATAATTTTAGTAACTCCAATAGGTTCGGCCAATGTTCGTTACCGCTCAGTCACCAACCCCGCCTTCTCCGAGACAAAGTCGACCTGGATTGGAAATCTGCAAAATCATACAACGCACTCTGTCGACCGTAGTGGTTGGCAGCGATCAATGGAATCCCTGGAAGTTGCAGGCGATCGATTGAGAGCACTTATCTTTTTAGGAGATTTCTATGAAATTCAGCGTTTCAAACGTAGTGGCAGGCGCCTTAATGGTCGCCGCCGTTCCCGCCTTCGCGGGCGACACCACCAGGGTCGCCGGCAATGCCAATAACCAATTCGGAATCGAATTATTCAAAAAAACAACGAAAGTGAACGCGAAGGGAAATAAATTTCTCTCTCCCACTTCCGCTTATTTGGCGTTGGGAATGACGTTGAACGGGGCAGGCGGCGAGACCGCAAAAGCAATGAGCCTAGCCCTTGGTGCGTCGAAGTTGTCACTTGATGCGTTCAATGCCGCAAACTTAACTTTTGTGAACTCACTCACAAGCCGAAGTAGCGATTTCAAATTCGATATTGCCAACGCTATCTGGTCTAAAAAAGGCCATAAACTCCAGGGTGAGTTTATTAACCGCGTGGAAGACTTCTACCGTAGCACTGCCGCGGAACTTGATTTCGACGCTCCCGAATCGGTTAGTGTGGTTAACGACTGGGCTAGTCACGAATCCCACGGGAAGATCCAAAAAATTGTCGAAAAATTCGGCGCTGACCTTCGAGTACTATTGGTAAACTCTACCTTCTTCGACGCAAAATGGTCGTTCCCCTTTAATAAATCGTACAGCCGAGAAAAAGAATTTACCCGACAGGATGGGCAGACCGTAATGGTTCCCACTATGGCACTTACCGCCGAGCTGCAGTATGCGAAATTGCCTGATGCCGAAGTGGTCTCTCTTCCTTACGGTCGACGACAAACCGCTCGCATGATCGTAGTAAAACCCAGGGACCTCAAGAAATTTGAGAACTCTCTCACCGCTCAGTCTTGGAGCCAACTCACCGCCACTCTAGCTAAAACAAAAGCTGAATTGGGGTCCATTCAAATGCCAAGCCTCGAGCTGGAATACAACTCCAGCTTAAATGACTCGCTAAAAGGAATGGGAATGGGAGTCGCGTTCTCAGATTCTGCCGACTTCACAGCTATGTTGGGAGAAAGTCTTTTTATCTCCGACGTAATCCAAAAAACTTACCTGAAGGTTTACGAGGAGGGGACAATCGCTGCTGCAATCACTTCTGTTGGCGGCTCAGCGGCCAGCATCGGCCCTGAGTTGAAATTTGACCTCGCCCTGGACCGCCCCTACTTAGTAGCGATCGAAGACGTGCCGTCGGGTGCCATCCTTTTCATGGCCAGCATTTCTGAACCAGAGGGCGGAAAACTGCCAACGAATGAAACTCGTCGGCCTTAACGCTAAGAATTTCGTTTCCCCCAAATAGTAAGTTCGGAAGGGGCGTTTCCTTGAAGCGCCCCTTTTTATTTTGGTTTGGGCAATAGGGCTGGCCAATCGAATGCTTGCTTTTTCCGACCAGTTCCTTAACATGGTGCGCTAGAAGCAAGAAAAAGTAACAGGTTGACCGGAGGTTGAGTCATGCCCCTTTTACAAAAGGAAATGAAACGTAAGCCGATCACTTTCTATCTTATTAAAGGACCTGAGGCGGTCGAGCGACGCTTGGTAAAGCTTGAGGAAGATCTCCGAAAATGGGAAGGGCGAATCAAACAGCTCACCGCTGTAAGCCTTCACCTGACGAAAAAATTTGGACCCACCAAGTTGATTTGCGGAGCGAGTTCGCTAGTGCGCGACTTGGCAATTCAAACGATCCACGAGCTCCAAAAAGAACGCGATGCTTTGAAGGCATTCGTCGGAGAGAGCCTACGCCCTTGGGAAACAAAGAAGAGCGGGCCAGCTCCGATTTGAATGAGAAACTTTTGAGTTTTAAAATTGCGGAAACTGGTTTGGCAATCCACTAAGCCACCGGACCAAATCCGGTAAACCTCGTGGTCCGTTTCCGTCATATAGATGTTAGTTCTCCCCGACTTGAGGTTGGCACAAGAGAAAAAGCGTAAGCAGAGCATTTCCTCGATTGCGGCTCTTACCTTTTCAATATTGCCTCGGGCGACGGTAATTTAGGCTGAACGATCCTAGTCTTATTAGGGTAGTTTATTGTGGCTGCCATCGCAAAAGGGCTTTGTGCGGCTGTTCTTGCAGCCACACCACGCCACCTTTTTATCAGCTTCAATTTCTACAATGATCGGGGACATTCCCGACATTTTATGAGAACCGTCGCAGTACGGTTGCTTTTCACTCATGCCGCAGGCGCACCAAGCCTTTTTGCCCTTGGTTTCATTAACTATATAAGGAGCTTTTTGGGGAATCATTGGTGTCGTCACAGCGTCGCCTCCGGAATGGTTTGCCAGAGTATATCAGAAGCCAAACGAGATTCTTTATGATGATGAGTGGTTAGAGCCAATTCTCAATCGACACTTTTAAAAAGTAATCCATTTGGGCTATGATGTTTCGCTCGATGGTGCTGACGGCACAGAAACCGCAAGTTATCCGGATGATTTAGCCCACCTTGGGACACGGGAACTTGGTGATGGAGATCAAGCCAACGGCGCTGCTCGCATTGCCTTTGGTCAG
Source organism: Deltaproteobacteria bacterium (assembly GCA_043776735.1). Lineage (GTDB taxonomy): Bacteria > Bdellovibrionota > FAC87 > UBA2466 > UBA2466 > JBGSST01. The sequence goes on from JAYVQZ010000278.1 coordinate 25,749, forward strand.
GTGTGGTAAACGAACAACGCATGCCATGCCTTCTCACCACTTCGTGTTTTACATGAGCGGGAATGGGGTGCCGCCCGGGT
>JAYVQZ010000279.1:0-6826 GCA_043776735.1 Deltaproteobacteria bacterium
CATTAGAGGTGCGCACGCGCCATAAAGGGATTTACCTTTTGCCCCCCTCTTATCATGCCGAGCTTCCCTACCCGTTGGGCCCCTTAAAAGGGGCTAAAGATATCCTCATCGACCGCTTTGGCCGACGCCAATGGCAAAAGATGGTTTCAGTTGCTGCCCCACCCCCAATCCGTTAGCTTCTTTGTGTTGTAAAAAGGCTGAAACTCAGAGTCCCAACTAGCGGAATATAAACGGACACTTACTGTTAAACGTGAGTAAAGACATTAAAAAAATCCTCGTCCTTCGCTTTAGCAGTCTGGGCGATATCTTAATGACTACGGCGATGCTGCGCTGTTTGCGAAAACGCTTTCCGTTAGCCAAAATTGACTTCGCCGTTCGAGATGACTTCAAGGGGTTGTTAGAAAACAACCCCCATATTGATCGACTTTGGACGATACGGCGGGGTTCCGGGTTTACGGGCCTATGGCAAATTGGCCGCTCACTCTCGTTGGAAAATTACGATTTGATTTATGATGCTCATCGCAGCCTGAGGTCCCGCTTTTTAATGAGCACGGTAGGGGCAAAACTGAAAATCACCTACCCCAAGCATTACTTAGCACGGTCATTAGCGCTTACGTTTAAATTTCCACGCCTGACGAATCGCACCCGGATGCTTGAGAGGTTTATTGAGCCGCTCCTCCCGCTAGGTGTTGCCTATGACGGCTTAGGCGCCGAGTTTGTCGTCAGTGAAGCACAAAAAAGATCCGCAATGCTCAGCTTGCCAGAGGGCGTCACAACCGCAGAAGCAGAAAAATTTATTGGCATAGTTCCCTGCGCTCAGTGGGAAGGAAAACGGTGGCCGCTCGATCGTTTTCGCAAGCTAACCGAACGTTTGATGAGTGTTTCGCCTCAACGAATTTTAGTCTTCGGTGGCAAGTCCGATAATTTCTGTGCTGAACTGGTGCGTAAGCTTTCTGCGGATCGGGTGATCAATTTACAAGGAAGGACTACGCTCGGCGAATCGGCCTATTGGTTATCTCGCTGCACCGTGGTGGCCTGCAACGATACGGGCCTGATGCATTTGGCCGACTCCTTAAATATTCCGACGGTGGTTATCTTTGGACCCACGTCAGGAGAACTTGGTTGCCTGCCGTTTCATCCTCAAGCCATTTCAATGGAGCCTCAGTTATGGTGCCGTCCTTGTTCTAAAAATGGTGAGGCTCCGTGCATTCGTGGGCGAAGGATTTGTTTAGAAAGCACTCCTGTGGATGCGGTGTTTGACGCCGTCAGACTGACGGCTCAAAGCGAAGCAAAGGCGTGAAGCCAATGGTAGAAGCTTTTTTATACGACTGCGGTGTGGGGGCTGCCCTATGGGGATTGCGGCTTCTCTCTCCTTGGGTACCGAAAGTAAAAAAGGGGTTTTCAGGGCGCCGGGACTTAGTGGATCGTCTCGAGGCGTTTGCTAAACAGCACCCCGCTCCCTTTTGGTTTCATGTGGCCAGCTCAGGCGAATTAGAACAGGCAATACCGGTCATGGACGAACTACGGCGCCAGGACCCTGGCGTTGCTATTCTCGTGACGTACTTTTCTCCATCCGGAGAAAAGGCAGCTCAGCTTGAAACGGTGAGGAGAGCAACCTTAGCTCTTGCGCTACCTTGGGACCATGCCGACTACTCGCCCTGGGAATTAAAAACCTCTTTGTGCCCCATTTTTCAAAAGCTGCAGCCTCGTCTCTTAGTATTAGTTCACCGTGAGCTGTGGCCAAATTTAATGCGTACCGCAGAGAAATATTTGGTGCCTGCAGTCCTTATCTCAACCTATTGGCCTACTCCGTTATTCGGAACCGGACTAGCCCGTAGGCTCAGCTCGTTGGACTGGGTGGGAACCGTAGATGCGGCTAGTGCACAGAAACTCAAAATATTGTTAGGGGAATCTGCTCCCATTGAGGCCGTTGGGGACCCTAGGGCCGAACGCGTTCTTGCCCGAAAGCATTGGAATGGACTTAAGCCCAGACCAGAGAGAACTGTCGCCACAAGTGGTATTGAGCCGGAATTGCCCATACTTTTATTGGCTAGCCTTCATCGCCAAGACGTTGCCGCCTTAAAAGACCTGCCCGCCCAAATGAAAGGGATTGCCGTCCGGTGGGTGATTGTCCCCCATGATCCGTGCCCTAAATTTGCCCAAGAGCTTCAAGATTGGCTGTTGCCCATCGGAAAGGCAACGCTGTGGTCTGAAGAGGGAGATGTCGCCGGAAATGGGGCTATTATCGTTGATAAAGTAGGTTTTTTGGCTGAGCTCTATGAAAGAGCCGCCATTGTTGTGATTGGGGGAAGTTTTTTTTACCGGGTTCACAACGTCTGGGAACCTGCCGCCTACTTTAAGCCCATTCTCACCGGCCGATTCATTCAAAATTCTGCAGAGGCGTTGGCGCTTTCCCAAAAAGAGTTGCTAAAAGTCTGTCATACGACCAAAGAGATTGCGGCAGAAGCGCTACGTCTATTGAAGTTTCCATCGCACTATAAGCAAATCGCACAAGGCCTCGAAGACTTTGTAAATGCTCAAGCCACTGTGAGCCGGACCTACGCAAAAAAACTTTTGCAGCTAGCTAGAAAATAAAAAAGGCAGCCCTTTCGAGCTGCCCTTTTACAGAATCTTCTAAAGTCGATTTAGACTTTAGTGAAATTCAAACTACCAGTTGGTCGAGAACAGCATGCGTACGTCGTTGACGTGAGCACCGAAGTTGCCGCTCAGGTTGCTATGATTATAAGCAAGCTTGATGCGATACTTCTCATCATAGGTTTTGCTAATAGCAGCACCGATGGAATGATCGGACTTGCTAGCGGCAGTTCCCACTGATCCGTTGAGGAAGTTGTACTTGACGCTGAGGTCGAACATTCCAAGGTCAAACCCGGGCTCAACCATGGCTTGCCAAGCTTTGTTCTGTCCGCCAGCGCTGATGAAGTTTACGTTTGTGGACGCCAAGTAATTCCACTCAGCATTTAGCCACAGAGATGAAAATTTCATCATCGCGCCTGCAGTAATCGCTACGTCTGTCGGTCCGCCTCTCCAGTTTTCCAACAAAGTGGAAACCACAGGGGTGATCGACGTTTCGCCATTTTTATACTCGTAATGCCAACGCGCGTTAACACCGCCAAAGGTATTGGAAGTGCGGCCCGCACGGCCATCAACAAGAGCAATTTCCAACGATCCAGGAACGACATCCGAAATACGGAATTTCAATCCTAGGTCATAGTTCATGCCCATGCCCTGACCAAACGTATAGACAGGTGAGTAGTAGTAAGTGCCCATGTTCACGCGATCCCACATCGATTCCATGCCCAACGCTGTGCGCATGTGTCCGAAGGACATCGTCACGTTCTTGGAGCACTCGTGCTGAATATAAGCAGCCAAGTTGCTGAAGGAGAATGAAGGATTCCCGAAGGTCAACGTCGCGTTAGAAAAATAAGCGCTACCGTTGTGGACTCCGCCAGGACCTACGTTTTTCGAGTTCACGGCAAAAGCATTGTGGAGAACCACAGAGACTTTTGGAGAAACTTCGAAACGATTCTTCAGATGCAACCCGTCTACAAAATACTGAGCTCCGTTAGTCGCTCCCAGCGTACCAGCGGGATTCCAAGAGTGGCCAATGCCGCCCTCAAAACTTCCGCTCATTGCCGGTGCTTTTGCCCCATCATGATTTGCTTTTGCGAAAACCGAAAACGCAAACGCAACCACGCATAATTTCAGCCAATGGTTCTTCATGCTTGCCCTCCTAAGATTGAATGCATTGTCTTTTTGTGATCTAAACGATGAATCCCCAAAATTTCTGGTGAAAAGCCACGTGTCACGAAAGCCAGTTTTCTCATCAGATTGTTTGGAGCCTAATGTATGGTAACCCATGTACTATACATTACACTTTTAAAATCGCAACTGAGCTAATCCTCAACTGAGAGAAATAACCCAGTGAACTTCTTAGTGTTACGAGGATTGAAACGGAAATTTCGCGGCTAGGCAATTCATTTTACTGCTTGCGCTGCGTTACGAAATCAAAAAGAATTTAGAATATTTGCAGGAGTCGAAAGTAATTTAGCTTCAAATACTCCACCCAAAGCTTCCACAAACCTGTCATCGTGTGTGAAGAAAAAAGATCGAACTCCCTGGAGATTTCGGAGGGAACGGGAATGGGAAGGTAGGTAAATTCTGGTGCGTATTTATTGAAAATTCGGAGCGTTCTGACCATGTGATAATCTGATGTCACTAAGATCACGCGATGAACTTTCCGCTCATTTAGAATCTCGCGACTTTCCTTGGCGTTATCCACGGTGGAGTTAGACCGCGACTCCATGACCACTTTTTCCCAGACTTCATGAATGTTCCAGCTGGAATCCCCTTGTTGATTCACCAGCTCGGCAAGAGCTACTTTTTTATTGGCGCCTGAGATAATCAGCCAAGGAGAGTGGCGCTTGCGTAACAATTCAAAGGCTTTTGCAATTCTGCGGGAGTCTCCGGTAAGTACCACAATGGCCTCATCAGGCGTTACCGGAAGGTCGCCCAAAACACCAAATTCCGACCCATTGCCGCCCACAAAGGCACGGCAATCCCAGGCAAACCAAAAAAGATCGAAAAGTGTCAAAGCAACAATAAGAAGCAACAGCGTCGAAAAGATCCGAAGCCGTTTCTTTCCCTCACCACCACTTTGAATTTTTCCCTGAAAGAGGGACATGCCATAAAGTTATCGGAAACTCCGAGCCCTGGCGAGCGCGAGTTCCCCCCCCCCTTTTTTTTTGAGACCGGACAGCGCTTTGAGAATTAGTCTCAAAACAGAGAATTCTCTGGCGCTACCAGGCGCTCCCCTGCTTTGGCATAGCTTGCAGTAGCAGCGAAGTAACGGAGGAATTTTTATGCGCACTGATCCCCTTTTTTATTGTGAGCAAAGCCCCTTTGCTCAGATGGTGCATCGGCTCGATCTCTTTGCCCATACGGAGCATCCTGTTTTGTTGACCGGCGAAAGTGGAGTGGGCAAAGAGCTAGTAGCGCACCGACTCCACGAACGAAGCCCTAGGCAAAACCTTCCCTTTCTCCCCGTAAACTGCGGGGCCCTGCCGGCCAATCTCTTTGAGAGTGAACTTTTCGGACATGAACGGGGCGCGTTCTCGGGCGCGGAAAATAGCTACCGGGGGATTTTGCGGTCGGCGGCGGGAGGAACGGTTTTTCTCGACGAAATTGGTGACCTCGACATTTCCCTGCAGGTGAAATTGCTTCGCTTTCTTGATCATGGAGAGATCCGATCTGTGGGTAGCGCACGCATAGAACAAATCAACGTCCGCGTTGTGGCCGCCACCAATGTGAATCTTTATGAAGCGGTTGAGCAAAAAAAGTTCCGCTGGGATCTGCTTCAGCGCCTTTCTACGCTTTCAGTTGAGATTCCGGCGCTCCGAGATCGGCCAAGCGAAATCATTGCCCTTGCCGAGTCCTTTCTCAACGAAACCAAGGCCACCTACCATTCCAGCGAACTAAATTGCCTGAAAAGCTATCATTTCCCGGGCAATGTGCGCGAGCTCAAGAGCCTCCTAGCCCGTGCTCAGGTCTTGGGCCACGGCCGGGTGACGGAGCGTCGGCTAGAACAGATACTAACTGAGGAAAGGGCTCGGCAAGCCACCGCCCTGAGGTTGTCGGGAACTGGTAGCGAAGATCTTCTCAACCACTCCTTGGAGGAAATCGAAAGACGGGTTATTTTCGCCAAATTGGCCAGATGCCAGGGAAACAAGAAAGTAACTGCCGAGGAGCTAGGCATTGCAAAGTCAACGTTGCATGAAAAAATTCGAAAATGGCAGGAGCCTCTGGCTTTGGCTCGCGCTTAGCACGCTTGCCATTCAGGTTCCGGCGGTGGAGCGGCGCACCTGGATGAATCAGCAGATCACCAATACCGTTTTTCGCCCCGCCAAAGAGACCTCCCTATTTAGTTTTGTGAGCGCTAGCCAATATGTCGACTCAATCAACGTATTGGCTTCACTGGCCTGGGATCCAGGCCCATTAGAACTTAGGGGGTTTGGTGGGGCGAGGTCTTTTTTGGATTGGACTGCGGAGGGAAGAATCGAAAGCGCCGAGCTGGCAAACGAGCGTTTCTTTTATGGAGCAGAGCTGGGGCGCAGTTTCTATAGCAAAGAAACCGGTGCTATCCGTATTGGCTGGCTCCAGTACCCCCAAAGTCGTACTGGCTTTGTCACTCTAGGCTTAGAAACTTCTAAAAGAATCCATTCAGAACACCCATGGTTTTATCGCCTTCTCTTTTCCTACTGGCTCAACGTCTTGGGCACCCGGACTCTTGCCCAAGGGGACTCCTTAAACACCAACGTTGAGATCACTCGCACCCTTGAGAAGAATGCGTTGGGTTTAAATGAGTTAGGATTACAGTTTTCGTGGATTTATCGAACCACTGACGTACTTAGGCTTGGGGCGGGAAGATATGATTTGATGATGTTTGGAATCTCTCCCACCGCTAAATGGCAGGGGAGCTCGGGAACCTGGGCATTGAGTCTTAATCTTAGAATGTTTTTAGACACTCAATTCACCCTAACCAAAGCCATGACTCATCCTAGTGCCCTGGCAGTTCCTGGTGTATCCGTGAGCTGGGGTCAACCACAATAGGAGCCTGGAATTCATCCGGGCCAAGATTTTTCTTCGATAAGAAGTTAATCAGCGGCTCTTTCTTGCTGCTAGGAGTGGCATCGCGCGGTGCGAAGTCATCTAAAATCTTATCCTTTAGCTCTTTTAACTTGGGATTAGCCGCCAGGAGTTCTTGAGCCGTGTCGCCCTTTTCGTTAAAGAGATCGCGAAGTTTTTCGTA
>JAYVQZ010000280.1:0-6806 GCA_043776735.1 Deltaproteobacteria bacterium
GGTCAAGGAGATCCTGAGCCGACAGTAAAAGCGTGGATGTCCGTGCTTTGTCCGAAACGGCCTAATTACAACCGTTTATGTTTTGATTCGGACCCCAGCCGGGGGGGAAGTAAAATTTTGACGACTTCAGGGGCGCTTAGCTCACGGGACATCTCCTTCAGAGTCAACTACGTGGCACCTGTTAAGGAGTTAAGCTTCCACATTGCGGACGTGGACGGGGGCGAGTCTTGGAACGTTCAAGTTTTGGACGCCAACGGCGGCACCTTAACTGGGACTCGGATCTCTTCGCAAGGTTATGGCGGCAATAGCGGTAATAGTGCCCTTACGAAGTATTCGGCCGTTCGCGATTCAGCCGATATTTCCTCAGTGGTAATTTCAGGGCATAAAAATATTAAAGTCTTTGGCTTTGGCTTCGACAATTTCACTACCGGAATCAATGTTTGCCCGTCCAAATAAAGTTACTGCGGCGGAATAATTTCGACGCCGGCACCGGCGCTATCTAACCCGAGCACCGCAATTTTTCTCACATGTTTCCAATTTGATCCATTGAGTTCAGAGAAATCTAGCTCGACTTCAACCAGTTCCCTAGTGGGGTGCGGTTTGTGAAAGCAGGCTAGAACCGCTGCCGTCTTTCCGTCTCTCGTGGGATACTGGGACTGGTAGGATGTGCCATTTGGCTCGGTGGTAGTGACGCGGAGTACGGGGTAGCCGACACACTGAGTTGAAAGGTCGCTTGATAAATTCCGACGCGACGTCGCATCGACAAACTCGGGGCCGCTGCAAACGGTTTGGTACGCAATCGTGCGCACGCCAGCGGGCAGAATGGTTTGGCGAATTACTAAATCCTGACATTGAGAAGTGGAGAGAAACACCTGGGGAGAACTGGCTAGGTTGTTTCCGTTGGGTTGTCGTCGGCCAAAGTCTCGCTGCAGCTGGTTAGTCAATCGCCTCAGAGCAAGTTGCGTCTCCTGCCGGACCATCGTGGTCGTAGTTGCTTTGGAGCTATATTTTAGAGCAGTGAGAACGACGAAGGCCGCAATGACCGCCAACATGGCGCCCACGAGGACTTCAATCAGGGATAGTCCGGCGCGGCCCAAATCAACGCGTCGTCTCATTGAGTAAAATTTCATACAAAATTATACGACGATAAATGCTAAGCGAAAAGGTGTCGACGTGGGGGCGGGCGAGACGGCCTTGAGGGCAACCCGGGCAGTCGTCTAGTGTTTCCTCTCGTTCATTGATATTCTGGGATTTTGGTTACCAACGAAATTGATTTTAGGGAGATTCGATGACTCGTCAGCAAATTTGGGGGGCCGCCCTTTGTGCGATCTTTTCCAGCGTGATGTTCTTATTTTCGGCGGCTCACGCGGGTACTCGTCCGTTACAAACACTGCCAGGCAAAACTGCGGCTGAGCAATTGGCCACCGCTTTAGACCAGGCTAAGTCAGAAGGGAAACTGGTTTTTCTTCGCTTTAGTTCTACGGGATGCTCGCACTGCGAGCGGATGGATAGAGTGCTTACCCGCATAGAGATGAAGTCTATTTTTGGACAAGAGTTTGTCGATCTTGAGATCAACCTCTCAACCGAGCCCCAGGCAAGACAACTCTATCTCAAGTATGCAAAAAAGGAGGAGGGAGTTCCTTGGTTTGCGTTCCTCGAAACGTCGGGCATCGCTTTGGCCAACTCAGTCGGACCTAGCGGAAATATTGGGTGTCCTGAATCCAATGATGAAATCCGATTTTTCATCGACATGATCAAGAAGAACACCAAGACAATTACTAACGAACAGCTAAGCCAAATTGAGGACGCCTTTAAGAAGTCGTACTAAAGAGCGTTTCATTTATCTAGCTGAATTTATAGTATAAATATAGCACTTAGGCTTCCTGTTTAGAGGGGTTTACCCACGTTGAGCAAATCCGCATACTTAGTAGACGACTAAAATCACCAAAATCCGGGCACGGTGCCTTGAGGAGTTGGTTTCAAGGTCTTACTGCATTTATTTTCTGAGGGACAACCAAGGCCAGCATTCAATTGGTTTATCCACTCCAAATACTGCGTAATCGTTTTTCCCGTGTATTGAATCCGCATTTCGTCCGGGAAAGTCTGCTCTACTGGCTCAAGACACCAGCAAGTGTCCTTAAAAGATTTTGTGGCTTGGCTTCCAAAAAGCTGCTTATGCCCAATGGTGACCAGATACCTATCCAATCCGAGACCAATCATACTTTTTTGCGACTTGTCTCCTAATTCGACACCACGCTTTGACCAAAGAAACACCTGGAAGAAATGATCGGGTTGGTCGCTGTGTTGAAAAACCAAAGCCGCAGCAGCGTAATCGGCGGGTTGTTTAAAACAACCTTCACCAAAAATTTCCCCTACCCGTTTGCGCCGCAACACATCTCGAGAAGTGACGCCGGGTTGGAGTTGATTGTGGGGACGATCCGCTTGGTCGGCATCCTTTATCTTTTGCAGTTCACGAGCGCGATTTTCGTATTTCTTCTGATCGTGAACGCAGGGGATATACATGCCTGAACTTTGGGCAGCAGCAAACAGTTCCGCCGCCGTCAGGAGGAAAAATACGGCAACTTCTCTTTGAAACTTGAGATTCATTGGGTCCCCGTGTTTCGGAATATATCTATATCGTGTCGCAGAGAAAACGGCAGTACTGCAACGCCTTTTATAGCCTGACTGACTCATAGACGAGATACGGCGCGTCATGTATGTCTTAGGCATAGCAAAGGAAGCTCCCCTTGAGATTTGTAGCCGCAATTTGGTTAAATTTATTGGCGGCTTCTTGCTTTGCCATCAAGCCGGAATGTTCTAACTTAGTTGTGGCAGACCCGGACGCCCGCAAAATTTCGAGCGAATTTTTAACCCTTCCTCGCCAGATCGATCCTTCCAGAACATTTGGTGCCCTAGTGAATTGGATTTATGAGGATCTCATCTTGAAGCGGGGTGCCCCTGGGTTTGTTGTGGGGATCAGCGGTACCGATTCTATTTTGGCTTTCCTAGCCATAGCAAAGGCTCTTGAAAAAGCGGGCAAGTCTGACCGACTGGCGGGCATTCACTATGGGGAGCCAGACAATTCCTGGTTTCAAACTGAACTCATTCCTTGGCTGAAACAAAAGGCTCCCGGGGCGAGCGTATTTGTTGATACTTCCCTCAATCAACCTCGGGATGGGGTGCGTTGGGGAGCCCTGATGGACTGGTCGGTAATTGCGGATCCTAAATCCGGGGCTTTGCGTCCTCCTCACGAACGTTACTGGGTAGTGGGAACCCGTAATGCGTCGGAAGAGGCACTGATGACCTACAGCAATATTTCGACAGCGGCGAGTGTCCAGGTGCTAACGCATTTGTGGAAAAGTGAGGTACTTAGCCTCTGTTCCTTTTTAGGAGTGCCGAAGGCCGCGATAGAAAAGAGCTGTGATGTGGATTGTGCTTGTGGACGAAGACAACTCCCCGCACTTCATATTCCGGAAGTTGACGCCCTTTTGATGGTTCGTGCGGGCCAGCTTTCTCCGGCGTACGTCGAGACCAACATTCCTGCCGAGCTTCGAAATCAACTAGAGTCCTTTATTGACGAACAAATTGGGGGGGCCAATTTTAAAAAGCAAATCCCCTACAAAATGGATGTTTCCGTTGTTCATGTTTCCCCTATCCCGGGGATGAATGAAATCACTCATGCAAAAAAAATCATTCGCCAGGGCACAACATATATTCGGCCTGTTACCCGTGTTGTGCCGTCCATTATTGCTAATGCGCAGTCCATAGTCGCCTCTGACCTCGTTGGTACCCTTTCTCCCCATAGAGAAGCGTGGTTGCCAGAGGCGCTTACCCTATTTAACACTCCGGGGATTCGATCGAGTCAACGCCGACAGATGCTTGAAAAAATTTTTTCCCATCCTAGCCTTTCGTTAATGGACGCAAAACGCCTAGGTCGAATCAGTGCGCGAATTGGGAACTATGGTTTTAGCTTTCCGCAATGGCGTTTTCTCACTCAACAAGCAGGCGATCAAACCTCGCTTGCCGAGCAATGGGGCATGACTCGCCTGAAGCGAATTACCGATTTACGTGACCCTCAGCTTTTCCCTTCCGATCCCAATCGCGACTTCTGGGGCACTGGTTTCGTAAAAGAGGACGAGGAATGGTACGTGGAGTATCGGCGTGCCTATATTTTGGTTTCTCGCCAGACGGCGGCACGAAGATCCACCATAATCATTCGCAATAACTCCTATTATTTTGGCCGTGATCGATTGGCGAGCGCGGTCTACGTATCTTGGGGACAGTTTTCTCCGGAAGAACTGAAGGCGGTAAGCACAAGAGAACTTGATCAATCAGGTCAATTCTTCCCTCTGCAGAACATGTTACAAAAAGACGTTCTGTTACCCATTGCCGAGAAGGCTGACAGAATTTCAGAGCTCCTCGATTATCTGGATGCGTTCAACTTATCGATGGAGCAATGGTTGCGCAGCCCTGTGGGAATCAAAAAGCTAATTGGCTTTCTCAAATACAAGAGCGGTGAAGTCGTCTTTGGGGGAAAACCCCCACTCTATTTGGCCGCAGTTAGTGGCGCCTCACCCTCATGGTCGCCGGCTTCAATAATGCCGCTTACGCCTCAGTTAATCGTTGGGCTGGAACGCTCCCAAACCCTGGACGATTTGTTTGGCAGCGCCGTAAGTGAAAATCGATTTGTCATGATGGCCGGAGAAAAAGGCGATTTCCCGTAACCCCCCAAAACGGAAGCGCTGACTACGACTTCTTAACAAACTCAGACTTGAGGTTCATGCTGCCTAAGCCATCAATTTTGCGCGCGATATTGTCCCCATCCGGACCATCTGGCACAAGACGGATATTTTTTACTTTGGTTCCGCCCTTAATGGATGAGGACGAGCCTTTTACTTTAAGATCTTTGATCACGGAGACGGAATCGCCCGTCTGTAAAATATTACCGTAAGCGTCCCTCACGGCCGAGTCATCCGCCGCTGCCGTTTTGGCGGCAGCCTGCTGCTCCTGGTTCCATTCCTTGCCGCATTCAGGGCAATTCCAAAACATCCCCTCTTGGTAGCATTGCTCAGACTTACACTTCGGACAGGTCACATCTTCTTCCATGGGAACCTCGGTGGGAAAGTAAGGGGGGCGAAGCCTTCTGGCAACCCACAGGGTGGGCGTCTCGTCGCCCAGAACCAAATTCGCAAAGTCACGCCAACCCTTTTATAGTAGGTCATATGAAGTCACCTCGTTCTCATCCTCCTTCGGAACGTTCGAAAAAGGAGGGGGAGTGCCGTACCGATATCGAGTTGGAGAATCGCACCTGTATTGCGGATCTTGCTGACGGCGCCGCCGTATCTGATTTGCGCTTTGATAACCTGTTTCCCGAGGCGGTCCAACGAGCTTCGCAAATTCACTGGACTCCAGTTGATGTGGCCCGCCGGGCGGCCGAGCTTCTCGACGTTGGGCCGCAGACTCGTGTGCTTGATATCGGTTCTGGGGCCGGGAAGTTTTGCATGGTAGGGGCGCTAACAACGCCAGGACATTTCACTGGGGTGGAACAACGCCCTCATCTTGTAACCATGGCCAAAAAAGTAATCCGTCAGTACCACATTCCGCGCGTTGATTTCATAAGTGGCGGAATGGAAGACGCAGATTGGACCAAGTTCACAGGTTTCTATATTTTCAACCCTTTCATCGAAAATTTGTTTGCCGCCGCTGAACGTATTGATCAGGGAACTGATTTCGGCCACGATAAATTCATAACTCAAGTACGGTACTTACAAATGAAACTCACTTTATTGCCGGTAGGTACCCACATTGTAACCTTCCACGGATTTGGTGGGGAGATGCCGCCGGGGTTTGAGGTCAAGGTTCGCGAACGTTGGGGCGAGGACTACCTAGTGCTATTAGAGAGAGTCTGCTGATCCCAAAAGGGGATTGATGCCTTTTAAGACTTTAGGGGTCGGTGACCCCTCCCCTTATTTTTTTGGCAGGTTTTTTACTGGGAACTTACCTTTTTCCGTGACCCATTTTTGGAAATCAGCGTTGACGTCTGTGATGCCGCAAAATGTACTCAGGTAGGTCTCCATTTTTTTTCCTACCGAGAGTTGCAACAGATCGTGAAGGCCACATTTTTTTTCAATCATTTCCATGACGGCAGTGGAGGCCGAATAATGATAGCGAGAATCAAAAAAACCTGTGAAGGGATGGGTGAGTGTTGTGACTTCATGATGAGGTTGGGCCGCTAACCAAATGTAATCAACCTTGCCATAGTTGGCGACTCGGTTGGCCAGCCCTTCTTCAATCCATTTAGGAATGGCGGTCTTATATTTTTGGGCCACGATGACGTGGGTCAATTCATGGCCAAAAATTCCGTCAAAGTTCTTGGTGTCTACGCGCGGTCCCATATGAACCGAATTGTCGGAAGGTCGGGAATAAGCTTCCACCAAGGGACCATGGCCGTGAGTTTTTTCGAACAACGCCGCATCCGTATACCAGGTCACCGTGACGCGATGAATATCCCATTCCAGAGTATTTTGAATCTTTCCCGTCACGGTTTCTACTCGCAATGGAGTTAGCCAACCGGGAGGGTTTAAGATCTTCACGTTGTTTGTGAAAATTCCAGACCCGAAACACGGCGCGATAATTCCTAACAGCACACCTAGTAAAATCGAGGAGCTTTTTATTAACATTTGGGGGTGCATACCGAAAACGAATTGAGATTTCAGGTTAATTCTAACATTAAGAGAGAAAAACTCATGAACTCTAAGCGATCGGATCGGCAAGGTAGCCAATCAAGCTTAAGATTAGTGTTCCGA
>JAYVQZ010000281.1:0-6790 GCA_043776735.1 Deltaproteobacteria bacterium
CGCCTTTAGAAAACCACCCCCTACGCACCTTCTCTAGTGCTTATGAACCCGGATCCATTTTAAAACCCATCTTTGTGGCCGAAGCTCTCCAACAAGGCAAGTTAGATCCCATAGCACTCATTGATTGCGGACAAGGGCAAATCAAAGTGGGAAAGGAGACAATTCACGAAGCCGAGACTCGGGAAAAATTTGGTCTAATTACGATGGAAAAAATTCTTACCGTCTCAAGCAACGTCGGTGCCGTTCGCATTGCGCAAACGTTAGGACCCGAATTGGTAAGACAGGGCCTTGATCGTTTTGGTTTACTCTCCAAAACAAACCTTCCCCTCCCCGGCGAGGCTACTTCCATGGGGAAGATAGAGAGCTACCTTCAAAACAATGTTCATTTGGCTACCATTGGCTTTGGACAAGGAGCGGCTTTTAATCTGATAAATGTAGTGGCCGCCTACGCCCCTTTTGCCAATGGTGGTTTTAGAGTCAATCCACATGTGACTACGCAGTTGACGCCTCAAGCCCCCCAGCGCATTTTGGGGGCTCGTGTCGCAGAACGGGTGAAGGCGTATCTGGCCTCTGCAGTAGAAAGCAAAGAAGGAACGGGAAAGGCCGCCGCCATAACAGGGATTCGCGTGGCAGGAAAAACAGGGACAGGACAAAAGTACGTTGCCGGGGCCGGCTACAAAGGAAAGCATTATCTCTCCTCCTTCGTTGGTTTTCTTCCCGTCGAACAGCCCGAACTGATCATCGCAATTATGGTAGATGAGCCACAAGGAAAATATTATGCTGCTGAAGTGGCTGCCCCTTCCTTTAGGCGGCTTGGCGAAAGAGCTCTACAAATTCTTAACCGCAATGCCAAACAGCCCTTTGTTCCCTCCAACGAATTGATCCTCTCTTCACAAACTAATCCTCCCCCAAGGGTTGCTGTGAAAGACGAACAGGGTCGCCTTTTAATGCCAGAGCTTCGCGGTGCCTCACTCAGAGATGCCATTGAACACTTGGGATCCTCAAGCGTGCCTCTTAAGATAAAAGGCACCGGGTATGTTCAGACCCAAAAGCCCGCCGCCGGAACCGCCCTTGGCCCGAAATCCACCATCGAGCTTGCGTTCTCCCCTTCAAGCTGATTCTTTTATAGAGAGACACCAAATGGTTATGAATTCCTCATCGGCCTCTCTTGAAGTTTTTGCCTCCATCGATGCTCGAATCGTCACGGTGGCTAAGAAGATCAAGATCCTTTCGCAGTTGAGCTGGCCGTTGGGCCGCGACCAAATTTTTATTGATGCTTGGAAAAAAGGAAATCCTAAAAACCCCGAGGCTATTCACCGACCGGTAAACTTGAGTGAAGAGTCTGCCATACTTCAAAAACTGGCTGACGAATGTGATCTCAGGCATCCCATCGGGTATTACCTTTCTGAGACGGCCAAGAGTTATCTCCTTGCCGCACAGCTTTTGGAAAACCAGGGGACGCCTCGTTTCACGGAAATTTCGACCATTCTATACGGGCGACCCTCCGATACGATCGAGTCCTCGGGACTTACCCATCTTGATGCCGCAAAACGTTTTATCCAGATGACCGAGCTTTCTATTGATGCCCTTCAGGTGGGAGACGGCGATTTTTGTTTGAGCGCCGAATATGTTGCCGAGACCGTAAAAGAGAAGCTCTCCACTTTCTTCATGGATGACAAGATAAGCATTGTTATTGACGACGATCTCAACTCAAAAGCGGCTGCAGGGTCTCAAAAGATTCGCTTGCGAGGAAACACACTTTTTTCTCACTTAGAATTGGACCAGCTAATTCAGCATGAAGGCTTTGTGCACATGCTTACGGCGATTAATGGTCGTAGGCAAAAAGACTTTTCCTCTTTAGGTCTGGGAGCGCCCAGAACCACGCGTTCCCAAGAAGGCCTAGCTACTTTTTCCGAACTGATTACCGGCACGATGGATCTTAACCGACTCAGACGGATTGCGCTTCGCATCCCGGCTGTTCAGATGGGGCTAGAGGGCGCCGATTTCCTAGACGTTTTCCGTTATTTTCTGGGCTCAGGGCAGAGTGAGAAGGAAAGTTTTCAATCAGCAGCTCGAATCTTTCGCGGCGGTTTGCCGGCGGGGGGAGGCGTCGTTTTTACCAAAGACTCCGTTTATATCCAGGGACTGATTTTCACCCATCTGTTTTTGCTAAAAAGCATTGAAGAAAATAAGTTCTTTTTCGCCGAACACCTTTTCACCGGGCGGCTCACGTTGGGTGATATCGTAAGGCTTGAGCCGTTCATTGAGAACCATTGGCTCTCCCCTCCTCGCTACCTTCCGCCTTGGATTCGCAACCGGCAAAAGCTGGCCGCTTTTCTCACTTACTCCTCGTTTGTGAATCAGATCCCTCTTAAAGAGTTCACGCTCCAAGACTTTGCGACACGGGGAATTTGACCCCCTTGTCCACACGTAATACGTGAAAGAGGAATGAAAACCCTTTCTGCCTGGTTGCCCGCGACCGTTCTCCTAAAAAATAGCCTACCTATCGAAGGCCCCTATTCGGGGCTTACCAATGATTCGCGTTCGGTCCGCAAGGGCTCTTTGTTTTTTTGCATCAAGGGAACCCAACTCGACGGCCACAAATTTATCGATGAGGTAAACCAAAAAGGCGCAAGCGCGGTAGTGATCGAAGATCCCAGCCTATTTGAAAAGGTTCCTAACGCCATCCTTGTTACTAACTCTCGGGAGGCCTACGCACTGGCATGCAGTTCATGGTTTGGTTCTCCGTCAAAAAACACAAAAGTGATCGCCGTCACTGGCACTAACGGGAAAACTACGACCACATTCTTGACGGCGGAAGTACTAGAACGGCACGGCTGGAATATGGGTCTGCTAGGAACGGTAGAGATTCGAACCGGTAATCATACGGTTCCCTCCACACTAACCACTCCCGATGCCTGGGCCCTCCAGGAGTCGCTCACAGCGTGTGTGAAGAGTGGCATGCGGGCCGTCACCTTAGAGGCCTCTTCGATCGCGCTAGATCAGCACCGGCTCACCGGGACTCAGATCGAAGTGGCAGTGTTTACCAACCTCACCCAAGATCATCTCGATTATCATAAAACTTGGGAAAACTACTTTTTGGCGAAAAAACGCCTTTTTCTTCAAATGAATCCCCGCCACTGCGTGGTGAATATTGACGACGAGTGGGGCAAACGCCTTGCTAACGAAGTCCCCAAAGAAAAACTGATCACCTTTTCGTTGCAAAGCGGGGTGCCTGCCACATTATCCGCATATGAGCTGAAACTTGATGCCCTTGGGACCCGGGGGAAGATTCGAGAAGGAGATGAGGTCTTTGAATTTACCATTTCCCAGATCGGACAACACAATATTGCCAACGCGCTGAGCGCTGTTGGAGTCGCCCGCGCGCTTGGTATTCCTCTGTCTCAAATCGCACCCCTATTGGAAAATCTCAAAGGGGCTCCGGGTCGACTAGAAAGGGTCCCTCTTCCCGAAGGCGCGCCCCAGGTCTTTGTCGACTACGCTCATAGTCCTGACGCCTTGGAAAAAGTAACCCAGACACTGAAGGCACTTCGTCCCCCTACGGGCCGGCTTATAACTGTTTTTGGGGCGGGGGGAGATCGCGATAAGACCAAGCGCCCCCTCATGGCCAAAGCGGCCATCGCCAATAGCGATCTGGTAGTGGTGACGAGCGATAATCCCCGCACAGAAAATCCAGACTCCATCATCGGAGATATTATTCCAGGATTCGAAGGAAAGTCCTTTCATCGGGAGACGGATCGACGCCGAGCCATCGAACTGGCCCTCACTTTTGCTCGGGAAACGGATCTCGTTCTCGTTGCAGGAAAAGGGCACGAGACCTACCAGATTGTGGGCAAGGAAAAAATCGATTTTGATGACCGGCAAGTCGTATCAGAAGCTTACGCGGCCCAAAATCGTGTGTTACCATAAACTTCAATTTTGACACCGTGAGACAGGAGTTTTGGGGCTCCTGGGAAACATAAAAAACTAATATAATTCGATGGGTTATGAGATTCTACTTGCTGCCCTGAAACCTTTTCGCTAAACCAACGCCGGGAGAAAACTTTGTTATATCACTTGCTGTATCCGTTGCATGGACAGTTTCATGTCCTCAACGTGGTTCAGTACATCACGTTCCGGGCACTAATGGCCGGACTGACGGCACTTGCCATGAGTCTTGCTTTTGGCCCCTATTTTATCCGCCTGCTTGGCCGCCATCAAATGGGTCAATCAGTTCGGGACGACGGGCCAAAGAGTCATCTCAAAAAGCAGGGCACACCGACTATGGGAGGAATCCTTATTCTCCTCACCGTAACGCTATCGACCGTACTGTGGGCCGACCTTCACAATTCTCTCGTATGGATCGTCTTGGGAGTCATGGTTGGATTTGGACTCATAGGCTGGCTGGATGACTACAAAAAGATTCGTTTTAAGAACTCCAAAGGGCTTTCTGAACGTTCTAAGATCGTGTTGCAGACGCTGGTCGCTTCAGCCGCCATTTTTTACATCTTTTGCGGAATCGGCTTCGACACTCATCTTTATGTCCCTTTTTTCCGCAACTTCACCCCAGACTTGGGTTTGGGTTATATGGTTTTCTCCTGGTTCGTCATTGTCGGCACTTCTAACGCGGTGAATCTAACCGACGGCTTAGATGGTTTAGCCATTGGCCCCATCATCAGCACCGCACTCACTTTTGGAATTCTTGCCTATTTGGCGGGCCACGTACGATTAGCAGACTATCTTTATATCGCTCGTGTTAACGAAGCGGGGGAGCTGGCTATCATCTGCACGTCCATGGTGTGCGCAGGAATGGGCTTTCTTTGGTTTAATACTTACCCTGCCCAGGTGTTTATGGGCGATGTAGGGGCATTGGCTTTAGGAGCAGCTCTGGGCGTGGTGGCCATACTTGTTAAACAAGAACTGCTTCTCGTTCTTGTTGGTGGAATTTTTGTGGTAGAAGCCATCTCCGTGATTACCCAACGCATTTCGTACAAGACGACGCGTAAGAGGATTTTTAGAATGGCGCCTATCCATCACCACTTTGAGTTGTCGGGATGGGCAGAGCCCCAGATAACGGTTCGCTTTTGGATTATATCGGTCGTACTAGCCATGTTGGGGTTAGCGACCTTGAAGTTAAGGTAAAGGGAGAAGAGAAGAAGATGATTAAAGTTAAAAAAGGCATGAAGGCTCTCGTAGTGGGCCTTGGACGAAGTGGCGCCTCTGCGACCAAGTTGCTTTGTAAAAAAGGCATCAAAGTCACTGTCACGGATGAACTAAACAAGAGTGATCTGAAGGTCTCTCTTGACTCGTTAGAAGGCTATGATTTCGACCTCGAGTTGGGAAAACACGTTCTCAAATCGTTTTGTGATGCTGACTTCATTGTAGTCAGCCCTGGCGTCCGCATGGACATCAAGCCGTTGCAGCAGGCTGAAAAGTCGAAAGTGCCCATCATCAGTGAAATCGAACTGGCCTGTCAGTTTATCTCTGAGCCCATCATTGCGGTAACGGGAACCAACGGAAAGACAACCACCTCTACCCTGATTGCAGAGATGATCCAAGCTGGCGGAAAGACCGCTTTCCTTGGGGGGAACGTAGGAGTTCCTCTTTCTGAGTACGTGCTTCGTCGCGACAAGTGCGATTATGTCGTTGCTGAAATTTCCAGTTTTCAACTGGATGCCACCTATTCCTTGAAACCGCACATCGCTCTGTTTTTGAATGTGGCTCCCGACCACCTGGATCGGTACCCGAGCTACGATGCCTACGTGCAGGCGAAGCTCCGACTGACGGCAAACATGACAGAAGACGATTTCATCATCACCAACCTTCGGGATCAAAAGTTGATGCCGTTGCTTTCGGCGATGAAGCCAAAAGTCTTCACGTTCACCTCGGATCCCGTGGCTAAGATCCCCCCGCATTACTTGGAAAAAATGCAGGGTGCCAGTCTTGAGCCAGCGACAACAATGAATCTCAAAGTGAGCCGTTGGAAAGAGCATGCCTTCTCCTTACAGAACATCTTTTTGCGCGGAGTTCATAACAAAGAAAACATGATGGCAGCAACGCTGGCAGGAAAACTTGCCGGCATCACCAATGAGTCGATTCAAAAGGTTCTTAACGGCTTTAAACCACTTCCTCACCGGATGGAGTTTGTGGCCAAGAAGAATCAGGTGGCCTTCTATAACGACTCCAAGGGAACTAACGTTCATTCCTTGATCCGTTCTTTAGAAAGCTTTAAAGAGCCGGTCATCCTCATTGCTGGGGGAAAAGACAAAGGGGAGGATTACGGTCCATTGGCGTTGCCGATCCGTCGTCACGTAAAGAATTTGATTCTTGTGGGCGAAGCTAAAGAGAAGATTAACCGATCCATTGGCGATTATAGTGAAACGTTCCTAGTGGGAACTTTTGAAGAGGCTGTTTATTTGGCCTACCAAAAATCCCGTTCTGGCGACGTGATATTACTTTCTCCAGGCTGCGCAAGTCAGGACATGTTCAAGAACTACGAAGAGCGTGGCGACTATTTCAAAAAGATCGTCGCTCGCTTCTAGTCTGCACCTCATTTATTTGCCGTCGGGGTAGGCCAATAGGCCTACCCCACGCGCACAAGACAGCCTCCCCAATTCAAAGTAAAATTAGACAAGGGCCCAAAGGCTCTGTTTCTGTTTCTTTCCTTTGCAAACTCATCCGAACCGCTCAGCGCGTCATTAAAAAATTGAGTCTTATGAATAAGCCAATGTCGCTATCCGTTCTCATTACCTACTACCGAGAAAAAGAGCTCCTCGGCCGCTGCCTGGCT
>JAYVQZ010000282.1:0-6765 GCA_043776735.1 Deltaproteobacteria bacterium
AAAATGCTGCTGACCCGAAGCTTCAAGGATCTTCTACTCAATCGGTATAAGGTTGATTGAACGTTCGGCTTGATGATTTGCTCTATGATGCTGGCGGCACAGAAACCTCAGATTATCCGGATGATTTAACCCTCCCTGGGATACCGTTATTACATGAAGCAGATCAAGCCAACGGCGCTGCTCACATTGCCGCTGGTCTGGTAAGATAAACGAACAGCAAACCCCATGTCTTCGCACCACTTCATGTTTTACGTGCGCCGGAATCTGATGGCGCTGTCAATTATTATCGGGGAGCGTACGCAAAAAACGCGCGGTACGACTAGGGCGGGGTCACATTTCACTTAAATAGTTATTTCGCATCCCATTCAGGTGGTGTGACATGGTTCTGCCGTGGAAGCGCAGTTGAGTAATGCTTGGATTTAATCTACAGGGCTTTTCTTTTTGTCTTTCTCCCGGCGGACGGAGGTGTTGCGGACCAGGCTTCGACTGGGTGGCAGTTTCCTTAGGAAATAATCTATCGTTGAAGAGGCTCATGGATTTGAAATTATCGTTTTAAAAAAAATTCGGAAACTGGTTGGTTTCTTCTCCAAATGTTATCGGGCGAGCCACGAATCGAAATTTCGCAAGGACTGCGGGAGTGGATAGAGGCCTGGCTCCCAGTTTCGCTATGGATCGGTCCTTTTTAGTTTAAGTTAAAGACCGATAGCTGCAGGTCTTGGCCGACCATCGCTGGAAACGTTCTAGAAATCACGTTCATCGAATGTCTCCTGGCACCTAGGAAGCAAAAGCGCCACCCTTACTAACAGAAACGGTCTTCTCAAACGGTGTCTTACATCGGCAAAGCCACCTCGATTGCGGCTGCCGGGAAGTGAGATCATTAACTCCGAACGCGAATGCTTTCAAAAGTGCATTTGAAAAGCTCCTAGCGGAACCAAGCTTACGGAAAGAATCCGCGCCACAGCATGGCAGCCGAGAGATGCTCTACCGACACGGCAAAGGCCGCTTGTCTCATGGGAAGGTTCTTTGTTTTATGAAACTCATAAACCCGATTAAAGGCGTTTGAGATGATTTCCCAGAGTTTGTTGTTAACGTCCTTTTCGCTCCAGAAAAAGTTTTGCATTCCCTGGACCCACTCAAAGTAGGAGACGATCACACCGCCCGCATTGGCCAAGATGTCAGGGATAATAAACACCCCTTTTTCATGCAGAATCTGGCTCGCCTCCATGGTGGTAGGACCGTTGGCCCCTTCGGCGAGAATCTTACATTTGATACGGCCCGCATTTTCTTCGGTGATCTGGTTGCTCAGCGCGGCTGGAATGAGGATGTCGACGGGAAGTTCTAAGAGCTCTTCATTGGTCACAAACTGGCCGTTGGGATAACCTTTGAAGGTTCCGTTATTAGAAATCCAATCGCGGAGTTCGTTTAGATCCAATCCCTTGTCGTTGTAGACTCCACCGGAAACATCGCTTACTGCGCAAATTTTAGGCCCCAAGCTAGCCATGATTTTGGCCGAGTGATAACCCACGTTTCCAAATCCTTGAACGGCCACCTTGGTGGTTTCGTTAAGATCCATGCCCATCCGTTTTGCCGCTTCAATGATTGTATAGACCACCCCACGTCCGGTCGCATCGACTCGACCTAACGACCCGCCAATCTCAATTGGCTTTCCGGTTACCACGCCAGGTACGGCGTAGCCCACTTGGGAGCTATATGTATCCATCACCCAAGCCATCGTCTGGGCGTCAGTTCCTACATCCGGAGCGGGAATGTCTTTGTCCGGCCCAATGAACATAAAAATTTCGGAGGTGTAACGTCGGGTAAGACTCTGTTTTTCCCGACGGGACAATTTTGTAGGATCGCAGCGGATACCACCCTTAGCGCCGCCTAAAGGCAATCGGACCAACGAGTTTTTTAAAGTCATTAAAGTGGCCAGCGCCGCAGTTTCCCCAAGATTCACTTCGGGATGGTAGCGGATGCCACCTTTGCCGGGACCCAAGGTAGTATTGTGATGAACCCGGAAACCATCAAAGGTCTTGATAGTGCCATCATCCATGCGAACCGGGATGGAGACGTACAAGCAGCGTCTAGGTTTGGCTAACCTATTGAAAACATTGGCATCTAAGTTAATTGCGACAGAAGCGGACTCTAGGATAGAGAGTACGTTCCGGTATAAGGGATGGTGATCTAAATCGACAAACAGTTCATCGCCATTTCCAGATGACATTGAGACCTCTCCCTTAACGTAAACGGGAGTTATCTCGCGCCACTAGTCCCTGGTCAAAAAGAATTACACATCTCGTTCGTGAACTTCTTTGCCGTCGAAGGAGAGAAGCTTGGTTTGGGAATTATAACGCGTCACAATATGAACTGGCCGTTTCCACATCATTTGCACGTTTCTCAGGGTCTCTACCGCCTTGTCGTACTCCAGATCGAGACCTTCGTGCTGATGGGTCAGTAACAGTTCGCCCCGATTTTCGAAGTTGGCGTTATCCACTTTGATAATCGGATTACCAAAGTTGGTGAGGGCAAAAAGAAGCTGGTTCTTAACCTTTTTCCAATCGCGATCGACGATCTCGTACCGTCCTGTTCGCCGATTAAATCCGTACGTGAACAGTTTCTGCTGATGGCAGAATTCTTCATTCATGTAGCTGTCGATAAAGGTCACATCGTTGTGAATTTTGCGGACTTCAAAAATTTTTTGGCGGCCCAGGCCTAGCTTCTTGTCCCAGTTCTTCTTTTCATTGCTGTCTTCGCAGTCGTCATACTCTTTGCCAAATTTCCCGCGGTTCCACCGGTCTTCGATATCGCGGTAAAGCTCGATGCCTAGTTTATACGGATTGATTTGGCCCGGTCGGCCCCCAAGGGTTCCGCTATGATGATCGGCATAATCGATCACTTCGGAATCTCGTAAAATGTGATTGGTCATGAGGAAGGAATGCCAATAACTCGCCCAGCCTTCATTCATGATCTTAGTTTGCCCTTGCGGCGCAAAGTAATAGGCCTCTTCTCGGATGATGGAGAGGACCTCACGCTGCCAGTTTTCTAACGGCGCGAACTGGATGAGAAACTGCAACACATCCTTTTCCGGATGTTGAGGGAACTTTTTCGCCTTTTCGGCATCCTGACGGATCTGTTCTTCCTGGTGGGCGATGTACGAGGGGGGATTTACGTACTTATCCATGTACCCCTTGCTCGCAAATCGGTGCACTTCATTTGGGGAATCGGCTGCTAGCTCAGCCTCTCGAGACTTTTTGGGAACAAACTGGGAATAAAAATCAATGAGATTGTCGAGAGAGCAACAGACGTCGACAAAATCCTCGACCCGCTCCACACCATATTGATCCTGATAGTATCGGATCTTAGCGGCATGATTTGCCATCTCATCGAGCATCTTACGGTTGGTCTTAGAAAACCAAAGGTTGTTCTTAAAAAAGTCGCAGTGCCCGTAGACGTGCGCCATCACCAGTTTTTGGTCAACAATCTCGTTGCCGGTTTGTAGGTAGGCGTAGCAAGGATCGGTATTGATCACGAGCTCGTAGATTTTCTGAAGGCCGTACGTGTACCCCTTATTTAGGTAGTCGTACTCCATGCCAAAACGCCAGTGAGGGTATCTGGTGGGAAAACCGCCAAGGGCAGCAATTTCGTTGATTTCATCGTAGTCGACCAACTCGAATATAACGTCAAAGGTGTCCAGACCGTAACCTTTGGCGAGCTCTTTCACGTCCTGGTGGGCCTTTTGCAATTCGGGAGTAAGAAACTGCCTCATTTACCCTTTCCGAGGAAATCTTTAAGCGATCGGTAGATCGCCTCTTTGCTCTCTATCTTTGAGGTAATAATGCGCTCATCTTCTTTAAAATTTTCCACCAAATCTTTTATGAATTGGCCACTTCCATAGCGACTTTCTACCTGCCCATAGCAAAAGGCGTTGCAGCGGGGAAGAAGCTCGTTGCGAAGCATATCAACGCAAAGTTTGGTGTCCTCACCCGACCAGTTGTCCCCGTCGGAAAAATGGAAGGTGTAGATATTCCACTGTTCTGTGGGAAATTGTTGGCTGAGAATGTCGTTACAGAGCTTATAAGCGGAACTGATGAGCGTTCCGCCGCTTTCGCGGGTGTGATAAAAAGTGTGCTGATCTACTTCGCGGGCGGAGGCGTCGTGGATGATGTATCGGATCTGCAGCTCTTTATACTGTGACCTAAGCCAGGTATCGATCCAAAAAGACTCGGTACGCACTATGTCCTTTTGCTCGTCGCCCATACTGCCTGAGACGTCCATCATATAGATGATAACGGCATTGTTCTCTGGCTTAACCACTTCGCGCCAGGCGCGGTACCTAAAATCTTTTTTTACAGGAATGATGCGGGGATCTTTGGGATCATAAATACCGGAGATCAGTTGGCGCTTAAGCGCCTCCCGATAGGTCCGTTTGAGGTGACGAAGGCTATTGGGGCCTACGCTGCGAATACCCGTGAACTTATGCTTTTCCGTCTGAACGACGCCAGAGCCTTTGGGCTGAATGCGCGGTAATTCAAGCTCCTGCGCCAGCATGTCGGCGAGCTCTTGGAGGGAAAGGTCCACTTCTAAAGTGTGCTGCCCCTCCCCACTTCCTGCCTCGCCGGGCTCTTCGCCTTGACCCACCGGTGAGCCTGGCTGACCTTCGCCCTGACCCACGCCGCCCGATTGTCTCTTTCCAAACTTAAAACGGGGAAGATCGATTTGAGGAACAGGAATGCTGACAATGTCCTTGCCCTGTCGGCCGATCAGCTCCCCTTGAGTAATATACTTCTTAAGGTTCTGCTTGATCTTGCCTTTAACAATCTGCTTAAAGCGCAGGTGATCTCTTTTGATTCCGGCGTTCATGGGGTTAGTGCCACCTCTATTTGCGCAAAGCCATAGATCCTTCGGGTTTACCCCTTAGGATAGATTTTGGTCGACTTACCCGCGACCAAAATCTATTTCCGCTTCACATCGCCACGAGCAAAGATCGAGGCTACGAAGTTGAGCACATCAGTCGCACTCACCTCGTCGTACCCATAATTCTTAATCAGACGAGATTTCACAATATCGATCTTTTCCTGCGTCGCCTGATCGACCACATTCGAAACCAGGCTGGTCAGCTTGATCGTATCTTTCTGATCTTCGAACAACTTCAGTTCTAGCGCCTTATGCAGCCGCTCGTTCGTCTTGTAGTCGAACTGACGGCCATCTAGAGCGAGAGCTCCGATGTAATTCATCACTTCACGCCGGAAGTCGTCTTTGCGGGTATCGGGAATATCAATCTTCTCCTCGATCGACCGCATCAAACGTTCGTCAGGCTCTTCGTCTTGGCCGGTAAACTTGTTTTTCACCCGCTCGCGCTGAGTGTAGGCCTTAACGTTGTCGATATAATTTCCACAGAGCCGGGCCATTGCCTCTTCATCAGCAGAAATCGCACGCTGGACTTCGCTCTTTACGATGTCCTCGTACTCCTGCTTCACGACGGCAAGAAGTTCGCGGTAGTGCTTCTTCTTCTCTTCACTTGAGATTAGCGAATGATGTTTCAATCCGCCTTCAAGTTCGTTTAGGACCATAAACGCGTTGATCGAAGCAACCTGCCCGTCTTTCGAGTTCATGACCAAAGCGTTAGAGAGCTTATCTTGAATGTAGCGAGGGGAGATGCCCTCCATTCCTTCGCGAAGGGCTTCTTTTCGAAGCTCGCGTACGTTGTCCTCCGTGAAACCGGCCAACGACTTTCCATTGTACAGTTTTAACTTCTGAAGCAGCGTGAGATTTGCCTTCTTGGGAATTTCAAGGCGGGTCAGTACTGCCCACATGGCGGCCATCTCAATGGTATGAGGGGCGATGCTCACGCGGATGCGACGAGGGCTAAAGTCTTTTCGATAGACCTTCACCTCTTCGTTCAGCTTGGTGATGTATGGAATATCAATCTTCACCGTGCGATCTCTGAGGGCTTCCATAAACTCGTTATTCTGGAGCTTACGGTACTCCGGCTCGTTGGTATGACCGATGATCACTTCATCGATGTCGGTCTGCGGGAATTTCTTTGGTTTTACTTTGTGCTCTTGCGAAGCACCCAGCAGGTCGTACAAGAAGGCCACATCCAGCTTAAGCACTTCGATGAACTCGATGAGACCGCGGTTAGCGATATTGAATTCCCCGTCAAAATTAAAGGCTCTGGGGTCGGAATCCGATCCGTACTCGGCAATTTTTCGATAATTGATATCTCCGGTAAGCTCGGTCGAATCCTGGTTCTTTTCGTCTTTGGGCTGGAACGTGCCGATACCGATGCGCCCTTTTTCCGACAAGAGAAGTCGGGTACAGACCACATGATCGATAACCCGGGTCCAGTCGCCATCATAATGCTGCATCAAAGCATCAAAGATAAATTGGGAAGGAGGACAGAGGTCCCCTTCTACGTGAACCCGATGACCCTCTTTACGGCCCCGGTTGATCTCTTCTACAAATTTTTTGCGGTGTTCTGAAGGGATGAGCTTCAGCGGCTCTTCGTTCATTGGAGAGAGGAACTCTTTTGAGCCCCCTAAAATCCTTTGGGCAAGGGCCTCATCCTTTATGACCCAGCGGAAAGTATAAAGGGCGCCTTCATCGGTGTGGGAGTACCACTCGACACCCTTTTTCAAGAGGCGGGCGATAGTGCTCTTTGAGGAGCCCACAGGTCCGTGCAACAAAATCACGCGTCTTTCCGTGCCGTAGCCTTGAGCTGCGGACTTTAGGACGTTAACGAGCTTCTGAAGGTGAACGTCTAAG
>JAYVQZ010000283.1:0-6738 GCA_043776735.1 Deltaproteobacteria bacterium
GATCGAAAGTGGGGTCTCCGGGCGGCTTAGGTTCCAGAGTAAAGGTAATGGGGTCAAGGGCACGCACCTGATATCGCTTTGCGTACGGGTCAAACCAAACGAATTTTACTTCGGGCAGAAGGAAAGTCTTTGCGGTGTGAGGCACCACCGTGATTTCAAATACTTTGCTCATCATCTGAGCGTTTCCCGATTGATAGGCGCGTTTGGAAAGCACCTCAACCTCAGGCGGTAGTGTTAAGGGGATTTCATTGATCTCCTGAAAGTTTCCATCCCCTTGCACTGTGAATCGAATCTGGGTCGGTTCATCTTTTTGGAAAAAAACCTGAGCAGATTCAGTCCTAAAGGACAGCGTTCCTACCGCTCCACGATAAAGCTCTTTCGGAATCTCCTGAGGGAGCGCAGGCAGGGGATTGATTTTAAGAGGATTGGTTTGGCACTCCAGGACCACGGGCTTGCTCTGATCGCCGGGATCCATAAAGCTTTTGACCACAATCTTCATGGGATTGAGCACGAACTGGGTGCGCGCCGTCATGGGGATGATTCGGTAAGTGCCAATTAAGGCAGAACGGAACAGCCGGGAAGGAAAGTCAGCCATCATCGGGATAGGCCCTTGGCGAAGCGCAATATTCTCCGACCAGAAGCCACGAAACTCAGGAAAGCGGGCGACTTCGACATCCACGGCACCTTCGTCCCCGATTAGGACAAAATTGGCGTTGACGGCCTCGCCTTGAAAAATTTCCTGCTTACTATACTCAACTTTAAACTGGTACTTTTCCGCTCGCGCCACCGAGCTCGATGCCGCAATGGCTAACGCCAAAAGAGTTATGATTGCTCTGGCTACCATGGTTTCCCCGATGACTGCTTGCCTTGCTTTTTCTCTTTCTCCTGCATAAGTCGGGCTTGAATGCCCTGGTCTTCTGTTCCCATCAGATCAAACATCTTCTTTTTCTCGTCTTCACTAAAGGGTTGATTCTCGTAGTCACGCTTTGGCCCTTTGGGATCTTCCTCTTTTCCGTTCTTGTCCCCTTTGCCCTGCTGCTGTTGTTGCTTTTCTTGTTCGTCTTTGGCCATCTGGGCCATCTGCTCTTGAAGTTGGACGGCTAAGGCGATGTTTTCGGAAATCCTGCGGTTGGCTTCTGTTTCCAGCGATTTGTTCTTTGCATCAACGTCATGTGCCGCCTGGTAATTTTGCATGGCCTGCTGGGGCTCCATGCTTTTCAGATAGGCGTTTCCCAAGGCAAAGAGAGCCTTCTTTTTAAGTGTTTTGTCCTTGGTTAAGGTGGCGCTCTCTTGCAATAGCTCAAGCGCCTTTTTGATATCGCTGCTTTCCATCAAAGGAAGTGCCTGGTTGTAGGCATCCACGGCCCGCCGTTCAGGGTTGTTTAACGCGTTATTAGTTGGGGGAACTTCCGCGTTTGCAGGCAAAGAAAATATCAAAAGCCCGGTTGCGGTTACTACCGTTTTTTTCAAAGCAGAGTGCCAACGACCGAACAGCAAATCGAGCGTTAGGCAGAGTAGCGCCAGCAAAAGGAGAGTGGGGTAAAACTCGCGCTCCACTTTAAAAGTAGCCGTCAAACGACCCATCGCCATCGCCTGGCTAATTTTTTGTGCAGCCCGGTCTGCTTGAGCCAATTCTGGTGGAAAAAAGTCTCCCCCAGTAGCCCGACTAATCTTTTCCATCGATTCCGGATCAGCTTTAGTGAGCACCCGTTGCGAAGAGGGGTTGCGGTACGAGCCCCCTTCTTCTTCCACCGTGATCTGAGCTCCTTGCTTGGTTCCTGTGATTACGGTGAAAACCGGAATGCGCTCTTTTCGAAAGTACCCTAGTATCGAAGGAGAAACGGGAACGTGGGATTCGCCGTCGCTTAATAACAGAACCTGAGTGGGCGCCCAGTCCTCGCCACGTTCTTTCGCCGCGGTTTGCATCTTTTGAATCGTAGTGAACAAGGCTTCCAACGAGTTGCCAATATTGGTGCTTTGATTGGTGGTTACCGAAGGATTCAAAATTGCCAGCATCTCCTCAGCCACATGGGTGTCGCTGGTAAGCGGCATCATCAGGTAGCCACTTTCAGAAAAGGGAAAAAGCGCAAATTTGGTTCCCGCCAACTTTTGAACGAGTCTCGTGGAGAAGGCCACGGCAAACCCAATGCGGCTGGGAATAATGTCCTCAGCTGACATGCTTTTGGAAATATCCAGAGCAATAAAGAGATTTCCCTTTAGTGCCCGTTTTTGCATCATCTGGCGACCAAGTTGAGGCCTGGCAAGGGCCAAAACGCAGAGGGTAAAAACAGAAGTACTCAAGATAGCGCGGCTCCATGAGGCAGATTCGGGACGACGCAAGCGAAGCGCACCGAGAAAAATTACCCAGGCAAAGACTCCCCAGAGCCCCCACAGGACAGTGCTATTTTCAAACTGAAGCAACACGTACTTTTACCCTTCGGTATCTGGTTTCCAACAGAACATAAAATCCCAGCAGCAGCAACAATGCGGCCAGCGTTGGATAAATAAAAAGCTCTTCTTTTTTCTGCATCGGGCGAAGTCTTACTTTAGTCCTCTCGAAACGATCGATAGCTTGTAGAATCTGTGATAACGCCATGGTGTCTCGCGCCATGTAGGCCAGGCCTCCGGTGGTCTCAGCAATTTTGGCGAGCAGCTCGGGGTTTAGATAGGAAGGGACTTGGGCCATGAGCTGCGTCTTTTTCCCGTAAAGATCGTAGGAGTAAATGGGAACCACCACCCGGTCTTCTTTTCCCATTCCAATCGCGTAAATTTTAATTCCCTCTTGCCGAGCCAAGTTGGCCGCGGTCATAGGATTAATTGCGCCGACGTTATTGTCTCCATCGGTTAAAAGCACGATCACCTTGGATTTGGATTCTGAATGGCGAAGTCGTCCGATGGAATTGGCCAGTCCGTTTCCAATCGCCGTGCCCTGCTTAAGTTCCCTTAGCTGGAGGGCTTCCACCTGAGCTAAGAGAAATTCATGATCACGCGTGAGGGGGGAACGGGTCACGGCCTCTCCCCCAAAAGTGACGATGCCAATCCGATCGTCTTTACGACGTTCAATAAATTCTCGGATCACGTTTTTGGCAGCAATAATACGCGTGGGAACCAAATCGCCGGCTTCCATGCTTTCAGAAAGGTCGAGGCAGATAACAATGTCGATCCCCTCCGAATACCGCTTTGCCCAAGAGCGGATGTTGAGCGGACGCGCCGCAGCTAGTCCTATGAGCAAGACAGCAATCAGGAACGCTGCGAAAAGAAACCAGTGCTGCCGCCTTGTTCGCTTTATCTCAACTTTTAAAACATCAGCGTAACTTCCTAGACGCAACCGTCCGGCGACACCCTTTTTGGTGGGCCAAACGAAAAGGGCAACGCACGCGGCTAGCGGGAGTAATAAAAAATAGAGGTGCTGGGGCTCCGCTAGGCTGCCAAAGAGGTGGCTCACAGCAACGCCCTTTCCGAGGCATCAATCCCAGGCTTTACAATCTCAGTAGTGGGATCTGACTTCTCACCAGAAAATTTCCAGGCATCGGCTTTACTCAGAAGTGGTTCCACTTCAACGGGCAACGCCCCTTTGGGGAGCCGTTTTTTTAATTCTGACGTGGTCCAGCTTTCTGCTGGGTTTTTAGTCTTTCGCCGGAAAAATCCGCGCAATATTTTTGTGAAATCGTCCACGATCGGAGAAGTCGTTGTTTGCGCCACCAGGGGCGCCGCTTCCGAAGCTGCCAGGCGGCTTCGCAAACGAATGAGCTCTCGTTTTAGCCAAGTCTCCGGTTTTTCCTCTGGAGCCATCGGAAGGCGAACGGAACGCCGAAGCCCCGTGAGGAGGCGGAGTAAAAATCCATTTCGTCTGGCCCAGAAATAGAAAAGGGCGACAAGAATGAGAACTGTGCCAAAGGCAATCCAGGAACCCCACTCAATGGGATATCCGGCTGCTCCAAAGTCGGGACGAAGCGCTTTGTCTTCAGCGGCTCGTGTCGAAACCACTTCGAGCGAAACGGCTTCCGACGAAAAGGAGTGTGCCCCAAAGCGAATTTCCACTGGGGGAACGATAACCTGCCCCTTTTCGTAGGAGGTCATATCAAACGTCCAGATTAGGACGTCTTTCTCACGGCGAAAGTCCCGCTGGAGGACCAGCACGTGTTTGGATTCTAAAACGAGATCGTCATTGAGAATCGGTAGCTCGCTCTCGTCGTCGTACTTGGCCAGCCCAAGCTCCGCGATGGGAAGGTGAAATTCTAGCCGGGTTCGCTCCCCAAATTCAATTTTGGATTTGGTCAGAACAGAGGTCAGCCCTCCTCCATAGGATGGCAAAGTGGCCATCGCCAGCAAGAGACCTAAAAAGAGCACAACTGGACACCTCTTAGATGCGCGAGGGGCCGCGTTGTCGGAAAAATTGTATGATCCGGCGAACGTAATCGTCCTCCATATTCATCGAAAGATAATCAGACCGAGTGCTTTGGCAAAGCGCCTCAAGCTTAAGGCGGAGATCTTTTTGGTAGTTGGCTAGCCGCTCGCGCACTTTAGGCGAGTTTCCGTCGAGTAAATAGGTTTCCCCAGTTTCGGGATCGGCCACTTCAAAAACGCCAGATAGCCCTTGGCCTCGTTCGGCGTCGTCAGTGCAATGAATCAAAATCACTTCGTGCCTTTTGCTAAGCCGAAGCAACTCCGTCTGGAAATCGGGAATCAGAAAATCAGAAATGAGAATCAAAATAGTTCGGTGAGGGAGAAGCCGATCTAAGTATTTCAGTGGTGCCCTAAGATCACTTCGACGACTTTCTAATGGTTGGCTGAGCAGTTCGCGCAATGCCACCAATAGATTCATTCTCGTGCGGCTTGGGGGGAGGAATTTCTGCGGTTGATCAGAAAAGAAAAAGGCTCCGAGGTTGTCGCCTGATCGGATTGCCGCAAGTCCCAATAAGGCCAGAAGCTCGCCGTAAACGTCTATCTTTCGTTTCTTTGAAAAGCCAAAGAGAGAGGACCCGCTGACGTCAACCGCAATTACTACATCGAGTTCGCGTTCCTCTTCGTAGACTTTTAGCGTTGCCTTTCCCGTGCGAGCGGTCGCGCTCCAGCTCATATGGCGGATATCATCACCGGGCTCGTACTGGCGAAATTCCTTAAACTGCATCCCACTACCTCGAAAAGCGCTGCGGTAGTTTCCCGAAAGCAATGCGGTAACGTTTCGGCGCGCGCGGATCTCTAGCTCGTTAGCGGCTTTTAAAATGGCTTCGGTAAAATGAAGGGGCTGTCCCAAGGCGTTCTTTCTCCGCGCCTAAGGCACGGAAACGGTGTCGAGTAACATGGCGATGACATCATCCGTCGAAAGGTTTCTGGCCTCAGCATCGAAGGTTAAAATTAGCCGGTGGCGAAGGATCTCGTAGGCTACTCCCTTGATGTCATCAGGAGTCACGTAGGCACGGCCTTCTAACAGGGCATACGCTCGGGAAGCTTTGGCCAAAAATATCGTGGCCCTTGGGCTTGCCCCCACACTGATTGCTTGGCGTATTTCGCGCAACCGATCGGGTTTTGCTTCCGAGGCTGAGAGCTCCGCGTCTTTGCGAGTGGCGAGTACGAGCCGCAGAATGTACTCCTCAATCCGCTCGTCGAGATAAAGGCGGCTGACCTCTTTTCGCATCTCTAAAATTTTTGAAGTGGAGAGTACTTTCCCAGCCGTAGGGGTCTCAATCAAAGTCATTCGTTTGAGAATCTCGCGCTCTTCCTCGCGCGTAGGGTAACGAACGCGAAGCTTAAATAGGAAACGATCCAATTGCGCTTCAGGTAGCGTGTAGGTGCCTTCCTGTTCGATCGGATTCATCGTAGCTAAGACCAGAAACGGCTCATCTAGCTGATAGGTCGTCTCACCAATAGTTATCTGCTTTTCTGCCATCGCTTCAAGAAGCGCACTCTGCACTTTGGCAGGAGCTCGGTTGATCTCGTCGGCAAGGACGATATTGGCAAAGATGGGACCCTTTTTGGGCACAAAGTCGCCCGTCTGTTCACGGTAGATGACCGTTCCTATGAGATCGGAGGGGAGAAGATCTGGAGTGAACTGGATGCGTTGAAACTTTGCGTCGATCACCTGAGCTAGTGTTTTTACCGCTAGGGTTTTTGCCAAACCCGGCAGGCCTTCTAACAGGACATGTCCGCCCGTGAGCAGACCCATTAGAAGTGAGCGCATCATTTCCGTTTGGCCAACCACAACTTTTCCCATCTCTTCCAGCGCCTGGCGTAAGATGGCAGATTCAGAGAGAAGCAGTTCGGCCTCGCGGCTATTGGGTTCGATGCGAGATTCGTTCATTCGTTTACTCCAGACGTTTCTTGAATAGAAAACGTGAAAACGCTTTAATTGCTGGAAATTGTAGCGTGAAAGAAAGGGAACGGCGAATGGCAAACGTCACCTTTGTACCAGGAAATTTTGAAGTCGAAGTGAAAGAGGGCGCTTCCTTATATGAAGCGGCGCTCCAGGCGGGTCTGCCCGTGGCATCCTCATGTGGGGGGGAGGCCACCTGCGGCAAATGCAATATGCAGGTCGTTTCTGGCGAAGAGAATCTAACTCCAAGAGTCCCCTTAGAGGCGCGTTTGCTAAAGAAAGAGGGGCGTTCCGCCACCGATCGGATCAGCTGCCTGGCAAAGGTTTTTGGACACTGTACGGCGACGACCACCTATTGGTAATCCAACTCCCCAAGGTATGGCGTCACTTTGCGAAAGAAACTCCGCAAAGTGACGCCATACCTT
>JAYVQZ010000284.1:0-6717 GCA_043776735.1 Deltaproteobacteria bacterium
TGTAAATCGACATTGGCACATCGTGCTTTTTGAAAATGGGAAATGCGTATTCGAAATTATCTTGGTACCCGTCATCAAACGTAAATAGCACACAGTTGGAGGCCGTGTGGCCGTTAGTCAGTCTGTGGTGGAGCGCATCAAGGGACACGACGTCTGTTTTCCGTTCAATGAACCATCGAATGAGAGAGTCCAGATCTTCGGGAGTCATTTCCAAATCCCTGTTTTGCTCCAGTTGAGAACGGAACTCATCGGGAACGACGCGATGGAAAGCGAGGATTGTAGCGACACCGCCGTACCAAAGTCTCAGCCTTCGGTATAGGGCCGGTCGGGACAGGAGGTGGTAAAAACACCGCCGTGCATTTGAGCGAAATGCCGAAAGCATATGTCTGGTTCACTCCAGTTCTGCCAAAGGTGCGCACCACAGTTTGCGGCACCAGCTCCAACCACAGGAAGCTGCAATAATATTCTAATATTATACTCCAACTAGTGGACTCATTCTTTCCAATGAAGCGTGGCGTCACGGCGTCCATTAGGAAAGTGAGCCACAACGCATTGAATCAATGATTGAAAATACCTACTCCCCATAGCTACTAGTGGCCCTGAGCGGAAACTTCTTCGCTGGGCTTGGGTTTTACTTAAATTACGCCGAGAAGATCATGGGTACTGTCCTGACTCCAACACAGCGGGAAACATGAGCAAAAGACTGATCTCTCTCCTAATAAAGTTCAAAAAAGAAGTGATTTTTGGAGGAACCTTGCTGGCTCTTGTAGCCGGTTGGTTTTCGGTACAGCTCTACTGCAACCTTCGCCCGGATATTGAGGAGCTGCTTCCAGAAACAGCCCGAAGCGTGATCGATCTTAACCACCTTTCTGAGAGGCTTGAGTCGTTCGACAATATGGTCGTTCTCGTTTTTTCCAAAGAGACTGAAAAAAGCAAAAGATTTGTCAACGACCTAGCCAAACGTTTGAACGAAGTCCCGCACGACATAGTTGCCCGAGTCGAATACCGGATTGGTCATGAAGTCGAATTTTTCAAACAACGGCAGGCACTTTATCTCGACGTACCGGATCTCAAAGGGTTGAGTACTTACCTGAGGGATCGAATTCTTTATGAAAAAACAATTCGCAATCCCATCCGCCTTTTTCCACTGGATGAAATCCACGAGCCGGAATACGACTTCGATGCATTACAAAACAATGCGGATGCCTCTGCAATCTCCAGTTACACCCGTTTTTCCGATGGCTACTACGCGACCGCTGATAACACCGTACGAGCGGTCGTAGTCTATATGCCCGGTAAGGGTTTAGACCACGCCCACCGAATGAAAGACGCCATTGAAAAGGTGGTGACTGATCTCAACCCAACCTCGTACGGAGCAGATATCAAAGTCCGGTATACCGGTAACGTGGCCAACCTTATCGAGGAGAGTTCGGCACTAGTCGCCGACCTTGAGTTCTCGACCTTCGTTGTAATAATCGCGGTGATGCTAGCGATGATTGTTTTCTACCGCTCATTCTGGGCGACGTCAGCGCTAGTCCTGAGCTTATTCATGGGCACGCTGTGGACTTTCGGTTTTGCTTACTTTGCCATTGGTTATCTCAATGCGAACACCGCGTTTCTTGCTAGCATCGTCATTGGGAACGGAATTAATTTTGGTATCATTTTTCTTGCTAGGTATCTTGAAGAGCGCAATCAAATGGATGCGGAGTCCGCTGTAGCAGTAGCGATGAAAAAAACGGCACCCGCGACGGCGATCGCGGCATTAGCAGCCGGTCTCTCCTACGCCTCATTAATGCTAACTAGTTTTCGCGGATTCAACCAGTTTGGTTTGATTGGCCTGGCGGGAATGGTCCTTTGCTGGATCAGCGCCTACACCTTACTCCCTGCTTTTTTAATGCTATTTGATAGCCGCATCATACGAAACTTTAAAGGAGGGTTGGGAACTCCCGTGATTATGGGGGCCATTGCGCGGGGAGTGGGAAGATTCCCTCGTGCGCTATGCTCTTTGGCCCTGGTTGCGGCCTTCCTCTCCGTGGCGACGTTTCGTAATTGGGGCCCGCACCTTATTGAAACCGATTTCTCAAAGCTTAGAGACAAGCGAAGCATGGCCGAAGGTTCCGGGGGGCTTTATCATTACATCGATGAAATCTTTGGCCACTCCTCCTCCCCACTTGTGATTTTGACACAAGGACGCGAAGAGGCCGGACGGATTGCAGATCGGCTAAGAGCAGCCAAAATGGCAGCCCAACCCACTTTCATTACGACAGTGCAAACGCTGGCCGACTTTGTCCCCCTAGATCAGGAAAAAAAGATCACTGTGCTCCGGGAAATTAAAAAAATGCTATCCCCGCAGATTCTCAAATTTATGGAACCAGAAACCCGAACTATCGCCTCGGAGATGATGAGTCCATCGGCATTTCGCCAATTTACCGAAGCCGATTTGCCGCCTCTCGTTCTTGCTCGGTTTCGAGAAAAGAGCGGAACCGTCGGCCAGGTGGTTTTAGTGGATAAACTTATCGAAGAGGGCAAAGACGACTCGCGTTCTCTCGCCCAATTCATGACCACAGTCCGCGGAGCGGCAGAGGCCGAGAGCAAGGGAGCACCAGTGGCAGGTGAACTGGCGGTGACCTACGACATGTTCGAAGCCATCACCCACGATGGGCCGAAGGTTACCCTTGTAGCACTTGGAATCGTGGTCCTTCTAGTTATCGCTATTTTTCGAGACGTAAAAACAGCATCGCTCGCGCTTTTCGCTCTCGGCATCGGAGTGCTTTGGTTTGCAGGCCTGGTTCTTGGTTTTGGACTGAAGATAAACTTTTTAAACTTTATCGCCCTTCCCATCACTTTTGGCATCGGAGTCGACTACGGAGTGAACATCTTCCAACGATACCGGGAAACCGGGAAGGCAAATATCCTTGAGGTGATTAGAAGTACAGGAGGAGCCGTAGTGCTTTGCAGTTTAACTACTGTCATTGGATACAGCTCGCTTCTGCTTGCTGGAAATCGCGCATTTGTAAGTTTTGGTCTCCTCGCGGTATTGGGAGAAATCACCTGCGTGCTAGCTGCTGTTGTCGCACTTCCCGCGCTGTTAAGTCTGACAAAAGCCAAAGAGCAGGCCCCGGAGAAACAACAAACGGCAATGCCAGCCGCCTCTCTCATCGCCTTGCTAATTGGGGCAACGGCTTTACTCTCCTCCACGGCCATTGGGGAGCAACCCGCACCGGCAAGCCTTCCTACGAAACCAGCAGTTTTTCATCCCCTTGAAGAAACTCTCACTGAGGGAAAACAGAGTTATTATAGCCCGCGTATGGCAAGCCTGCTAAAGAGCTGGCCCCCCCCGGGAATCCCTGAGTTAACCCCCGAAGGAAACCCTATCTGGATGCAAGCGGTTCGAACCAAGGAGCAGTCTAGTTACATTGGCGTTCAAAAACGCATCTACATCGCAGCCCCATTAAGACGAGTGCGAGCTATCATCGATGATTTTGCCCACTATCCCGATCTTTATCCTGAAGTGAATAGCGTAAAGATGACGGTTCAGGACGGCAATAAGATGGAGGTCGCCTGGGAAAGAAAGGCCCCCGCGTTTTTTCTACCCAACGTAAGGTACGAAACGATCTATCTCTCTGACGACAGATCTCCCAATCGAATGATCTACCGCTATCAGTTAAAGAAGGGTAACTCCGTTAACTTTTCCGATGGGTTAATCGTACTGGAAAAACGGGGAGAGTCGGTCACGGTCCTGACGGCATTCGACTTTTTCGATATGGATTGGGGCCTGCTTCGGGCGGTTGCTGAAAGCTCGGTCTGGAAACGGGTATTGGACGGTTCCTACGTTGCCGATGCCGCACTCAAGGCAATGGCGGAACATCCCGAATGGAATGCTTCTCAAATTGAAACCGAATCAAAGCGATTACAGGAAGCCTACCCGTTGAGTGAGATCGTATACGTCGATTCCGTATTCCCCCTTGAAGCAATCCAGAGCAACTCAAAATAACACTAGTCTTAGGGCATTACCGTCAGTCCCGAGTTGGCGGCGTTGAGCCCCTTCACTTCTTCTAGCTGGAAACGGTCGGTAAAACGGTACGTTTTGCCGTGATAGGTGACGCTGTTGGTGAAAAAAGCGTAAGTGAATAAATACACTTTCAACAGATCCCAAAGTGGAATTGCCCAGAAGTATCGTAGAGTAGGCACTATCGATCCTAATACCCAGCCTTCAAAGGAAAGCGAAACCAGCACCCTAGTGGCCAAGACCGCAAGCCAAAGCTTCACGCTCATCGCGGAAAAACCTGTGGTCAGGAGCAGAAACGTTGCAGGGACCATCGGCAACCCTAAGAGTCCCAGCATGAAACCCCAGCGATTTCCCATTGCCACTTTCTGGCAGATGGCAAAACGGGCCTGTTGGGTGATCATCGGACCTATTTTTTTGTTTGAATAGTCCACGGGGCAGTAAACATTTCGAAAAACGACCCGCTTTCCTTTCTTCGTAAAAAGCGCTGGCAACATCTGGTCATCGGCAAAATGGGTTCGAAGCACATGCCAAGCCTCGTCACCAAAAACATCGAACTCGGACTTCCTAAAACCCATTGAGTGGCCCCAGCCGATCTTCTTTTTGCGCGATACAATATTGAGCAGCATCAGGAAGGTGCCCACGTCACAGTTATTGCCTACGTTTTTAAGCGACGAAGCAAACGTATTGCCGTTGGTGTCGTACTGGGGGGTAGTGACAACGGAAATACCAGGCTCTTCCATGAAGGCCACCATGCAACTTAAATAGTCGGTACGTACGATCGTATCGGAATCAGACCAGATGATGTACTCGTGTTTGACCTTTTGGTGGCCGTCATAGAGTGCATCCACCTTGCGCCAGTAGGCCTTTCGGGTCTCAGAGACCACGATGGAGGCGTCATGGGACGGGTATCTTTTAAGAAACTGTTCCACTACGACGACAATAGGGTCGTTGGGGCTTGAAACCACGAAAAGGAGCTGAAAAGGCCCCTTGTAGTCTTGATTGAAGAGAGCCTCGAAATTGTACGCCTCGTTATCATTGTTAGAATAACAAGGCTTTATCATGGTAACGCCGGGGAAGTTCTCCCGGCTCCGTAACTTGGGCCGCTTCCTAAAGAGAAAGAAGGCAAGCGCCCCAATGCCTGCGAGCTGTATGGCAATGCCGCCATAAACACAGAGGGTAAGCGTGGAATTCAATAGGTTAAGGGCCGAAGTCATCATTTCATTTGTTTCAATGGCCAGCGTTCAGACAATTATTGACGTTTCCAAGGCGAATAGACAATCCTTTTGTCTTTCAAAAATGAGCTTAGAGGTAGCATGCACGTACTGGTCACCGGGGGAGCGGGTTTTATAGGGAGTCATGTCGTCGAACGCTGGCTCGCCTTGGGCCACCAGGTTACGGTCTACGACAACCTTTCCACGGGCAAAGAGGCCTTTCTTAACGAGGCCGCTGCCTTGCCAGGTTATCAGTTCGTGAGAGGGGAACTCTCCGATATAGCTGGATTAGTGGAAGCATTGCGGGGAGTGGAGTTTGTTTTCCACTTTGCCGCA
The DNA here is from genome assembly GCA_043776735.1 of Deltaproteobacteria bacterium. GTDB lineage: Bacteria > Bdellovibrionota > FAC87 > UBA2466 > UBA2466 > JBGSST01. The sequence goes on from JAYVQZ010000284.1 coordinate 5,557, forward strand.
AACGCCGATGTTCGGTTTGGGACCGATCACCCTCGCCTTGATTTGGACATGAACACCATCGGTACCTACAACGTGCTGGAAGCCATGCGCACCTGTGGAGTCCGAAAGATTGCCTTCTCCTCGACGGGTTCCGTTTACGGTGAGGCCAAAGTGGTGCCCACCCCAGAAGATGCTCCCTTTCCTATTCAGACGTCCCTTTACGGGGCTTCAAAACTCGCGGCAGAGGGGCTCATTGCCGCCTACTGCGAGGGATTTGACTTCCAAAGCTGGATCTTTCGCTTTGTCTCCATCATGGGAGAACGCTACACGCACGGGCACCTTTTTGATTTTTACAAAAACCTCCGCAAAGATCCCACCACGCTCAAAGTGCTCGGAAACGGAAAACAGAAGAAATCCTACCTCTACATAGGAGATTGTGTTGCTGCTATGGAAACGGCCATTACTCACTCCGAAAAGAAAGTGAATCTCTTTAACCTCGGTACCGACGAATTCATCGAAGTAAACGATTCACTTCGGTGGATTACCGAACATATGAAGCTTTCCCCAGCCTTTCAATACAGCGGTGGAGAACGCGGATGGATTGGCGATAACCCCTTTATTTTTCTTGATTGTAGCCGGATCAAAGACCTCGGTTGGCGCCCGAAATACACCATCAAACAAGCTGCCCTAAAAACCCTCCATTACTTTGAACAGCACCCGTTTGTTCTGGGAAAGGACTAGAATGATTATTACCCGAAGCCCGCTACGAATTACTTTAGGCGGAGGAGGCACCGATCTCCCCTCCTACTACCAAAAGCACGGCGGATTTCTTATCGCCGGTGCGATTGATAAGTACGTGTACATTGCTCTTCACCACACGTTCGAAAAGGGGATGATCATCCGTTATTCAAAAACGGAACGGGTGAACACGATACCGGAGATCCAACACCCTATTGTGCGTGAAGCGCTTGGACTTGTGGGAATTAAAGATGACCATCTAGAGATCTCTAGCTTTGCCGACATTCCTGCAGGCACAGGCCTTGGCTCTTCGGGTAGTTTTACCACCGCCCTATTAAAGGCACTTCACGGACACCGACGGCACTTCGTCTCGCCCGCTGAGCTAGCTAGTCAGGCCTGCCAAATCGAAATCGACATCCTCAAGGAGCCGGTGGGGAAACAGGA
>JAYVQZ010000285.1:0-6712 GCA_043776735.1 Deltaproteobacteria bacterium
GATAGACAACGACTATAAGATTACGTCGTCCCTGGGAGCTGGTTTAAAAGGGCTCAATGTTTCTCCAGGTGAACTTATCGGCAAAACCCTATTTGAATATCTGGGAAATCCGAACCCCACGGCAGCTGAAGTGGTCAATCACCAACGGGCTTTGAGGGGAGAGTCGATCACCGTTGAGGTGGAAAGAGACGGCTGCGTGTTTGCGACCCATATGCAACCGCTACGAAACCATTTGGGGGAAATTACGGGCGCTATGGGCATAGGATTGGACGTCACCGCCGCCAGCCGACTGCAACATGAACTTCTCTGTCGAAATCAAATTTTAGAACAGATTTCGGGCAACCAAAATCTCATTCACATCTTAAACCTGGTCATTAAAAACTTGGAAGGGCTTCAACCAGGGGTGTTAGGATCAATTCTTCTAATCGAGCCCGATGGTAAAAGACTCTTATTCGGTGCGGCCCCCAGTTTGCCCAACGAATACAATCAAGCTGTTCACGGAGTGGAGATCGGTCCAGAAGTGGGCACCTGTGGAACCGCCGCCTTTTTTGGAAAGCTTGTAATCACCGAAGATATTCTTACGGCTCCAACGTGGGAAAAATACCGTGCACTGGCTATTAAGTTCGGATTGCGCGCTTGTTGGTCCCACCCCATTTTCTCCCAAAAAGGAAAGGTCCTTGGAACCCTGGCGGTTTACTTTAAAACGCCACGAAAGCCGACCGACAGCGACTTGGGAACGCTGGAGCGATTCGCCCATATGCTGGCCATTGCTATTGACAAACACAATACAGAAAATGACCTCAACCATCTGCTTAACGACTTTGAACGTTCCAACAAAGAGATGGAATGCTTTGTTTCCATAGCATCCCACGATTTAAGAGAACCGCTGCGAACCGTTGCCAATTATGTTCAAATCCTTAAAAAAGAGCTGTCTGGTAGTTTAAATACTGAAACCAAAACTCACATGGATTTTGTCATTCATTCCGCCAAACGAATGCAGCTTCTCATTTCCGCCCTCGCGGAATATTCAAAACTGGGGAGAAGGTCAAAACGTAATCGAGAAGTCCTATTCTCCGATGTGATTGAGTCCGCCATAAGCGACCTAGCCACCTTAATCGAAGAGACTGGCGCCCAGATTAGTTTCGAAACTCCAGCCATCGTTTCGGGAGACCCGACATTGCTCTCTCAGTTGATGGGTAACCTTTTAACTAACGCCATCAAGTACCGCGGAAAGGAAACTCCAAAGATTCATCTAAGCTGCCAGCGAAATGATAAAGAGTGGTTATTTCAGCTTCGCGACAATGGAAGGGGCCTTGATATGAAATACGCTTCCGAAATATTTGAACTTTTCCGCAGAATCAGCTCGAGCCCCGATGACTCCAGTTTGGGATTGGGGCTGGCCCTGTGTAAAAGAATCATCGAAACCCACCACGGAAAAATCTGGGTTGAATCAAGCCCCGGACTTGGGACGAGCTTTTTCTTCACCCTTCCTGCGGTCGGTGGAACGTAACGATCCGCAGTCCATAATCCGACATGCCGATTTTAGATACGAAACAAAAAGCTACAGAGCTGACTCTTTTTGAAATTTTTTTCAGACTGAAATCAAAAGACAACCACAATTCGTCGGCATAATTATTGCTCTGAAAAACCAACAGAAAATCCGGGAGTGGTTGAATAATGAATCACACGTTAGAGCGAAGGCGTTCGTTGGACAAATCCCCCAGCAACAATTCTTACTCATCCAGCTATTCGAGGAGAACAGCGGTTTATGGTATTTATCAAAGTCGCGTATTTGCCGAAAATGCAATGGCCCGACTAAAGGCCGAAGGATTTAGAGGAATGGACCTTACCTTACTCTCCGTTGACCGCCCAATTGCACGCGGTTTCTCACACGTTCAATCAACGAAGGCCCCCGAAGGCGCCCTCATTGGGGGGGGAAGTGGTGCGGTATTTGGGGGAGTGCTGGGCTGCCTTGCTGGATTAGGATTGCTTACCCTTCCTGAAATGGAATCCCTCGCCGTAGCGGGCCCAATTTTGGGTAGTTTGTCCGGAGTGGGTGTTGGAAGTCTGGTGGGTGGGATCGCTGGTGGCATGGTTGGTTTTGGAGTGCCAGAGTACGAAGCCAGGAAAACGGGAAACCTTGAGCTGGAGAGAAATATCGTACTCTCCGTTCTTTGTGACGATGTGGCATGGAAAGGCAGAGCGATGCGCGTATTAGCCAGCTCCTCAGCATTGGACGTGGCATCCGATGCTCTGAGGCCGCCCGGTTAAAGGCCACGCACTCCCCCCGGCGCGCCGGAACACTAACTGCGAATCGAAGGAAAAAGGAATTCTTCAGACAAACAAGCCACCACTATGCCGTTAAGAGTTCTTACTAATGAAAACAGCCGAGCCATCAAAGTGCTGGCCTTTCATTTGCATCATTTATTTCCCTTAGAGAATAAGAGTGCGATTTAACGGCAAACAATCGAGGAGATTAAACAGTGGCATATGATGAACCTGTCGATGAGTCCTTCATAGAAAATGTTATCGCCTCGGAGCACCAGGAGATTCTGTGGGCGGTCGATCGATGTAAAACAATCCCCTTTCATGCAAGAGAGTTAGCGGTTCGCCGATTCTTTCGCGCTCTTAGCCGGCATCGAGAAATGGAGAACGCACTCCTCTATGAGAATTTGCGCTTGCTTGAATACGGAGAAGCGATCGCGCTGGGTGCGGAATTAAACGAATTTATTCTCAACGACTCACTGACGCCTCATCCGAATTTAGATGTAGATCAAGAGTGCTGGGAGAACTACTTTGAGAAGGCAAGGGAGCTACTTGAAAACCACTTTGAGCATGAGGAGAGAAAGGTACTTCCTCACGCAAAACTCCTTTTTGAGCAGAACGAGTGGAAGCGAATGGGGCTTTTGTATGCCTTTATCGACAAAGAATGTCCCCTTTCAAACGCTTCACCAACTGAGTCTAACGTAGGCAACTAACCATAAAAGGAGACAGGAAAATGAGACCAATGGACGCCCTTTTAGATGAGCATGAAATGATCTTGGAGAAATTTGACCTCGCAGTAAAACACCAGGGATCGGACCGTGGTTTTTATCTCAATGACCTAGCGGAAAGCCTGGCCCTACACTTGGCTAATGAAAAGGAACAGTTAATTCCCCAAATGTTCCCAGCTACGATTGCCGGACCGCTGTTTAGAGATTTTGAAAACACAGAAGCCCATGTTGCTCACATTCTAAAACAGGTTGGTCGATTTCAATCGAGCAATGAAAAAGCAAAACAGAGGTTAAAACGACTTAGAAAAAGATTGAAACAGCATTTCATAGAAGAAGAGACTCTGGTTTTTAAGTTTCTACAGAGATCTAGCGCACTTACGTTTGATTTAGCGTCGTAGAGAAACCAGCGAAGTCCCTCTTTCTTGCGGTGGGAACCATTTAGTTTCTTACCCTGATCAAGAACCTAATTGAATCCTAACGCGGCTAGTCATATAGTGCCGAGGGCTTTGGATCAGGAGGGCGCGTGGGGCGTCTAGCGAACCTAATAATTGAAAATTTCGTAGTAGGTCTCGGCTATTTAGCTCTAGGAAAGCTGGGGCTGGCGTTTGCCTCACCCTCTGGCTTGGCCAGTTTGGTTTGGCCAGCGTCGGGATGGGCGATAGGCTTTGTTTGGCTCAAAGGCAATCGAGTCCTTCCAGGGATCTTCCTTGCGACTATTGTCCTTGATGTCACCGACCATCTAAATCGACTTCCCCTTACTCAAAGCCTTTTGGCCTCATTGCTTATTGCTGTGGCAACGACCCTCCAAGCCTTTGCCGTAGGTCGCATCGCCAATGGAACCTTTAAGAAAGTGGAATCCTTTCAAACCACTTCAAAATATATTCGATTTGGCGCGATTGTATTTATCTCCTGTTTGACGGCTAGCTCCTGCATCATGGCCGGCCAGCATCTTATCCCGCTAAACATAATTACTCGTGAGACTTGGGTTACGTGGTGGCTGGGGGACTCCTTTGGAGTTTTACTCGTCGCCCCACTCCTTTTCTTTTTTAACGAGATACGGCAAAGAGACTTTGGAATTCGTAACCTGAAAGAATTCCGTAAAATCCTATTTCTCACGTTGGGACTTTGCCTGATTCTTTTTGGAAACTTCTCCCCGTTGGCAACGGCCAACCTGCCCATCGGCTATTTCTTTATTCCCCTTGTAGTTTGGGCCGCTATTCAATGCGAACAAAATGCGGTCACCATTGTTGTCCTCATCATTTGCTGCTCTTCGGTTCTTGGAACCGTAAATGGCTACGGCCCCTTTATTGAAGAAACAAAAGCCAAATCTATCTTCCTATTGCAGAGCTTTATGGGCTGTATTTCTGTCTTTGGCGGGATACTCGCAGCAGCTACAACAGAAAAAAGATTAGCACGCGAAGAGCTTGACTCCTCTGCGGTTCAACTGGTCCCTGACATCATTGCTTGCTTGAGCCCAACCGGAGCTCTTACCTATTTGAATCCCGCATTTGAAAAGACCACCGGTAGACAAATTTCTGATTGGATTGGAAAACCGGGAGTTGGAATCGCCCATATTGAAGACATTCCAAAAATCCAAGAAACGCTACATCGCCTAAGATTGGGAGCCAGCGAAAAGGAGACGATTGAATATCGGCTACAAAATATTTGGGGCGAATATCTATTCGTTGAAAGCATCGTCAGGCCATTTTTTAAAAATGGGAAACTGGACTATTTAATTTCGGTGACTCGGGACATCACCAAGAGAAAGAAGGCCGAGTCCGAGTTAATTGAAGCAGGACATGCCTTAGAGAGGGCCCAACTCGAACTGGAAGATAAAGTAGAGATGAGAACAGCAGCGCTCGTGCGGGCCAATGAGCAGCTCTACCGATCCACCATGGAAGCACGGGAATTCGCCTACGTGGCGTCCCATGACCTGCAAGAACCGCTGAGAACCATTTCGCTCCATTTGCAGCTTCTCGAACCAGAGTTGAGGAGCAATCTAAAACCGGAATCCCATGAGTCTTTGGAATTTGTTGTTGCGGCGGCAAAAAGAGCTCGAGGCCTTATCAACGGCCTACTCTCCTACACACGCCTTGAAGTTGGCGACAGTGAATCTTTTTATCGCACCGACCTAAATGACGTTTTGAAAATAGTTTTGGCTGATCTAGCGGCGGTTATTAAGGGTTCTTCGGCGACGGTTGAAGTATTGCCACTTCCCGTCGTCTTCGCGGACCGAAGGCAAATTGCACAGCTTTTCCAAAACCTTATTTCAAACGCAATAAAGTTCAAATCCGGTGGAATTCCGGTGGTTCGAGTTGCCTCAGAAGAGACGCCAGAAGGTTGGATTTTTGGCGTGCAGGACAACGGAGTGGGGATCGACAGCAATGTTTTAGGTAAGGTTTTTGGACTTTTCGCCCGGTTTCAAACGGAAACCCAATTTCCCGGCACCGGAATTGGACTGGCCATCTGCAAAAAGATTGTGGAGCGGCACGGAGGGAGAATTTGGGTAGAGTCGGAATCTGGGAAAGGGGCCAACTTCAGGTTTTTTATTCCCCAACGGAGCCTTCATCGAAGTGATTCTGAAACAGAGAAGAGCCAGGCCAGTGGGGCTTTCGATTAATATGACGAAAGAATCGTGCAAATCGGGACCACTGCTCTCCCAGCTTCGAAATATTGAAGACCTGCAGCCTTTGATCACCGACTTCGTAAAGTCACTGAAGCGGCGGATTGAAGAGATGAAGCAGCCAGCACTTGCCTCAGATTGGAAAAAAGCGGCACACGCCGCGCATAAATTAAAAGGTGCGGCTGGTGGTTACGGATTCCCAGAAATCACGGTAGCGGCGGCTCGTATTGAGTCCTGCCTTTTGGAAATAGGCTCAAAAGGCGCAGAATCATTTGAAGGGTTCGATGAAATTGAATCCCTGGCCAGAAGAGCCTTATTTGGAATTTCAGACAACGTTTAATTTTTATGCCTTCGCCAAAGGAGACGGCGCGTCACTTCTTGCACTGCTTCTGTAGAGGGTGTAGCAGAAAGTAACAACGGTTTTGGGTGCGGGTAGGATTCTTAAAAATTGGGGTTTTACAATGGGTTAGGAGTTCGCCGCATGTCTACCCTGTTTGCGCCACTACGGTCCCTGTCCCCTCTAGTTTCCCACTATCACGCACGAATTCTCTTAGTTGATGATGATCCCGAACTTTCCAATTTATTTGTACACTTGATGACCGCGCGTGGAATTTTTGTACGTTCCGCCAATACCATCCAAAAAGCCAGAGAATGGATTGTGAAAGAGCCCTTCGACGGCGTGCTATTGGATGTCTTCCTTGGGGAAGAGAACGGGCTAGACGTCATGGGTTTTATCATGGGCAATCAGCCGACCTGTAAGGTCATGATACTCACCGGCAATGGAAGCATAAGCACCGCCGTAGAAGCCATGAGATCGGGCGCTACAGGCTTCTTCACCAAAGACAAGGGCGTTGATACCATTATAGACGAGATGTTGGATTTGCTGAGCGTTCGAAAAGGAGCCCCAATTGCGCTCTCCTCCCCATTAAATCAAACCCATGGACTCTTCGGCCAAAGCGCTGCGATGCAAAATGTGGCTTCGAATATTAATAAGATGGCGGGAGTGGATTCGACAGTCTTAATTACTGGGGAGTCCGGAACCGGAAAAGAACTAGTCTCGCGTGGTTTACATTCCGGTTCTCCACGATCGCATGAA